>QKDF01000284.1 GCA_003245395.1 Clostridia bacterium | reverse complement strand
GATGGCAATCAGGGATGCGCACTCCGCCACAGACAACTCCGATGCGTCCTTGCCGAAGTAATACTGCGCGGCAGTCTCCACGCCGTAGCACCGCTTGCCCAGATAGATGGTATTGAGATACATCGTCAGGATTTCCTGCTTGGAATATTTTTTCTCAAACTCCAGAGCACGGAAAATTTCCCGCACTTTGCGGTTGACGGTTCCGGCGTTGTCCTTGGTCATGTTTTTCAGCAGCTGCTGAGTGATTGTGGAACCGCCATAGCTGTTTTTGAAGCCCAGAAACAGGTTGGCCGTGGCTGATACGGTACGGCTCCAGTCCACACCGTTATGGTCAAAGAACCGCTGGTCCTCAATGGATACCGCCGCCTCCCACAGGGCTTTGGGGATCTTGTCATAATCCACCCAGATACGGTTTTCATTGCCGTAGAGCGTCTGCAGTTCTTCCCAGTCCCCGCTGTCCTTGTCCTGATAGTACATGATGGAGCTGAGATTCATGGTGTAATCGTCCGCATTGATGTCCAGGGACGGGGCCAGGGTCGTTTTGACGTAGACGGCAAAAAGGCCGCCAATAAAGAGCGAAGTCAGAATGAAGATCAACAAGAGTGTCCGGATCACAAACCAGACCGTAGAAAGCTTCTTTCTGGTGCTCTGACTCTGCCGGGTACGCGGCGCAGATCCTCGCTTACCGTGTTGTTCCACTGCAGGGCACCTCCTTTTCAAGAGTAAATTCCAAAATTCCAAATTCTGTACAATCTGCGGCAGATCTTGTCCGCACTCCACCACAGTATTCTTTTATTCTACCATCCCTGTCAACACTGAAATTGTCGGTCTAACCTCCAAAAAAGTTCCATGTTTTGCAAAATATTCAGATTTTTCCTGAGCTAACCCGATCTATAAACACGAATCTTTCCAGGTTTTCCATCTCGTCCCCTCTTGCATTTTCCCGAGAAAGCGGGTACAATAACCTCAACGAGGCGAGAGGAGGTGCTGCCAGTGAGCGAAGAATTCGGCCCAACATTCGTTACCATCACAGATGATGACGGCAATGAGATCGAGCTGGAGTTTGTGGATGCTCTGGAGCACGAAGGACAAAAATACATGGCCTTTTTCCCTGCCGAAACAGAGGATGACGATGAAAATCCCGACACAGGTCTTGTGATCCTGAAAGTCATCGTGGAAAACGGAGACGAATTGCTCTCCACCCTCGATTCGGATGAGGAACTGCAGACGGTTTACGACCTGTTTATGGAATCTCTGTTTGACGACGAGGATCAGGATCTCTAAAATTAAGCGATGCCGCTTTGCTCCGTCTGCGGCATCCATCGGAAAATGACTGAAAAAATTACCCTGCGCGGTGCGTGATAGACTTTTTTTAACCCACATTTCGTTATACGGGATGCCGTATCAGGCCGTGGTTCGCAGGCCTCCCGACTGCTGTTTGCGGTTGGAAGTTGGAAGCGATAAAGCGTACTGGAGGCAACCCACCTGTCCGTAAAGGTGCAGGTTATAACGGGTCTACACGGCCGCTGCGGGGTGCGTTTTTCATGGGACAGAGGATTCTCTGTCCTTTTTTCTGCCTTTTTCAGGCTGGTTTCAGATCGGCGTGCTATTCTGACAACTACCGTGGTGTCGCCGCCGATCGGATATGTGAAATTTCACTTGCAGTTCCGCTGCTTTTCGGATATAATGTGCAGGTGTGTTTGATATGGCGCGCCACAAAGACCAGCGCGGCGTACCCTTATGTATGACTTTGAGAGGAATGAAACAAATGAGCGCATCGAATGAAAAGAAGGCTGGACAAGCACGGGGTGATATTACCTCCTGGTCCAATCCGAAGACTGCCCGCGAGGCAGAAAAGCGCAAAGAAGAACGACGCAGCAATATTTTGTACGCCACCATCGGAGTGGTGTTTTTGCTTGTGGCAATCAGTGTCTTTGTATGGAAGTCCAATTTGATCCAGAAGCACGCCACTGCTGCCACCATCCACGGTGAAAATTATACTGCCGCGGAAGTGAACTACTACTTCACCAATGTCTACCAGAGCTTCGTCAGCAACAATTATTCCTACCTGTCCTATCTGGGGTTGAGCACTTCCACCCCTTTGCGCAGTCAGGCATACAGCGGCGGCAGCGACGGCGAGACCTGGTTCGACTATTTCCTGGATCAGGCGCTCAATCAGATGTCCACGGTATCCGCCATGAATGATGCTGCCGCCAAGGACGGATTTACCTGGACGGACGACCTTCAGTCCCAGCTGGAAAGCAATGTGTCTTCTATGGAATCTTCTGCAACCAAATATGGCTATACAAGCCTGGATCAGTATCTCAAAAAAATCTACGGCAGCACAATGACCCAGACGATCTATGAGGCACAGCTTAAGCGTGCACTGCTGGCTCAGGCTTATTCCCAGAATTATGAGGACAACCTGACCTATACCACTGCACAGCTGACGGATGCGTACAACGAAGATCCCAACAGCTATGACGCCGTCGATTACGAAAGCGTTCTGGTCACGGGTACTCCCGCTACCACGGACTCCGATGGAAATACCGTTGACGTCACCGACGCGATGAAGACCGAGGCTCTGGATACTGCCAAAACAACTGCCAATTCCATCTATGCCGATTACAAGGGCGGTAAGACTCTCTCCGCTCTTGCTGATGAGAACAAAGACACCGCAACCTATACCGACGGCCAGGGCGGCTCTTATTCCGACTCTGTTCTGATGAACTGGCTCTATGACACCACCCGCGCCTCCGGGGACTCCACGGTTTTGTTTGACGAGGCAAATTCCAACTACTATGTGGTGGTATTCCACAAGCGCTACCGCTACGATTACAACACCGTGGATGTGCGCCACATTCTCATTCAGCCCGAAACCGGTACGCTTACCGAAGGCGAGGACGGATATGATGCCGAACAGGCCACGCTGAAGGCCGACGCCAAGGCAAAGGCCGAGGATCTGCTGTCCCAGTGGAAATCCGGCGCGGCCACCGAGGATTCGTTTGCAGCGCTTGCCACGGAGAATTCTTCGGACACCGGTTCCACCGATAACGGCGGCCTTTATGAGCAGATCTACAAGGGCGAAATGGTGACCTCTTTCAACGACTGGTGCTTCGATTCCTCCCGTAAATCCGGCGACACCGGCGTTGTGGAGACCGATTACGGCTATCATGTCATGTATTTTGTGGGTACCGATCTTCCCTATTGGCAGGTACAGGTAACCAACACACTCAAGAACAACGACTACACCACCTGGTATACCGATCTAACCAAGGACTATACCGCCGACCAGCACAGCTTCGGGGTTCAGTTCGTAGCTGTCTGAAATACTCTGTCACAAGGGAGCCGGCTTTGAGGGATCAAAGCCGGCTCTTTTCCCGCGGAGAATTGGAGTATAAAAATTATGGACAATCCTTTTTTGCGAAATGAAGTGCTCTGGGGAGAACAAGCCCAGCAAAAGCTAAAGGCCACTCATGTTATCCTGTTTGGTCTGGGCGGCGTGGGAAGCTATGTAGCCGAATGCCTGGCCCGTTCCGGTATCGGTGCACTGACCATCGTGGACAACGATACAGTGGCTCTGACAAATCTGAACCGTCAGCTGGAGGCACTGCATTCCACCATCGGTCTCCCCAAAACAGAGGCTGTAGCCCACCGTCTGCGAGACATCAATCCCCATCTGCAGCTATATCCGATTCAGGAAACCTACAACGCCGAAAACCGCAGCCTCTTTTTTCCGGAAGGCTGCCGATATGATTATATCGTAGATGCCATCGATCTGGTCTCCTGCAAGCTGGATCTGGTGCAGACAGCTTTGCGTCTGGAGATTCCCATCATCGCCGCCCTCGGCACCGGAAACAAGCTGAACCCTTCCCTGCTGCAGGTTACGGATATCTCCAAGACCTTCGGCTGCCCTCTGGCACGGGTAATGCGCAAGGAGCTGCGGACACTGGGAATCGACCACCTGCAAGTGGTATTCAGCCCAGAGGCTCCTATCCGACCGGAAATGCGTGAAACACCTCCGCCGGGACGGCGCAGTGTTCCGGCCAGCAATCCCTGGGTTCCGGCGACCGCGGGGCTGCTGCTGGGCAGCACCGTGGTTCGTAACCTGATCGGAACACCGGAATCGATGACAGGCTGATCGAGTCAATTATCAATACGCCGGTTATTGTGGACGATTCACCCACCGGACTGGATTGCATGCTCTGTCGTTTTCGTCGTTGCGCGCGGGCATTCCGTTCGCCGTCTTCGCAGTGTTTTCTATCTGTACTATCGTCCCGCTTATCTCTTTTGCTTCTGGGTTTTCTATGCCCAATTGACCCATTCTGAACCCTTCACAATCCTTTAAAAGTAAAAAAGCAGGCTGTGCGCTGCACAGCCTGCTTTCTTTATGTGGAATCAACCGGGCATACCAGAAAATTTTCAGGTACCCCGCAAAAGGTTCCAATTAGCTTGTTCGATCCGAACTTACTTCAGCTCGACCTTGCCGCCGGCCTCTTCGACCTGCTTCTTCAGAGCCTCGGCGTCGTCCTTGGAAACGCCTTCCTTCAGGGTCTTGGGAGCACCCTCGACGGTTGCCTTGGCCTCAGCCAGGCCCTGGCCGGTGATCTCGCGGACAACCTTGATAACCTTGATCTTAGCAGCGGCGTCAAAGCCGGTCAGAACCACGTCGAAAGCGGTCTTCTCTTCAACGGCAGCAGCAGCGCCACCAGCGGCGGGAGCAGCCATAGCGGCAGCGGAAACGCCGAATTCTTCCTCCAGAGCGTGCACCAGTTCGGACAGTTCCAAAACGGTCAGAGCCTTGATCTCTTCGATCATAGCGGTAACTTTCTCAGACATTTGAATAGCCTCCTAAATAAAAGTTCAATTTGTTGATGTGGTGCTGCTTATTCAGCAGCGGGAGCAGCTTCTTCGGCAGCCGCCTCGGCGGGAGCGCCGTTCTTCTCGGCGATCTGCTTGAGGACGACGGCCAGGCCGGTGATGGGTGCGAGCATGGTGCCCAGAACCTGCGCCTGCAGGATGGGCAGAGCGGGGATGGCAGCCAGAGACTTGATGGTATCCAGGTCAACAGCCTTGCCGTCCATGAAGCCGCCCTTGATCTCAAACTTGTTTTCCAGCTTCTTGGCATAGTTGGCCATGATACGGGCGGGTGCCACGACATCATCGGACAGAGCCAGAGACGTGGTGCCGTTGAGCAGGCCGTCCAGATCACTCAGGCCGGTGTTGTTGAACGCGAAGCGGAGCAGCGTGTTCTTTACAACAGCATAGTCCACGTCGTTTTCGCGGCACTCTTTGCGCAGAGCTGTGTCTTCTTCAACGGTAATACCCTTGTAGTCGACAATCACGCCTGCGGTTGCCTTCTGGATCTTTTCGGTCAGCTGGGCCACGATAGCCTGCTTTTCACTTAAGACCTTTGCATTAGGCATTCTTGTTTTCACCTCCAGAGAATTATAGGTGCGTTCAAAAAGAAACCGTCCTTGTGCCGCAAAGACACAAGGACGGAGTAGCTATCTTACGAAAGCCGTCCTCGGCAGGATTTACGGAGCAAACTCCACCTGCTGTCTTTGGAACGCATCTGATATTATATCAAACCGTGAAAATTTGTCAAGCATTGATTTCCGCGGTCGGATATTGAAGAAACTCAGACCAGCTTGGCGGCGCTCATCTTCACGCCGGGGCCCATGGTGGAAGCCACCACGCAGCTTCTGATATACTGGCCCTTGGCGGAAGCGGGCTTCGCCTTGACAATGGCGCCCATGATGGCATTGTAGTTCTCCGTCAGCTTTTCAGCGCCGAAAGAAACCTTGCCGATGGGGCAGTGGATGATGTTGGTCTTGTCCAGGCGGTACTCGATCTTACCGGCCTTGACTTCCTGCACGGCCTTAGCCACATCGGGCGTCACGGTGCCGGCCTTGGGGGAGGGCATCAAGCCCTTGGGGCCCAGAACCTTACCCAGACGGCCAACCACGCCCATCATGTCGGGGCTGGCAACGACCACGTCGAAGTCAAACCAGTTTTCCTTCTGGATCTTCTCGACCATGTCCATATCGCCCACGTAGTCGGCGCCTGCGGCCTTGGCAGCCTCAGCCTTGTCGCCCTTGGCGAACACCAGGAC
>QKDF01000146.1 GCA_003245395.1 Clostridia bacterium | reverse complement strand
AATGTCGTTGGTCAGCTTGTCGGTGGCGACGGAAAACAGGATGTCTCCCGCCTTCACCGCTTCGCCTTCCTTCTTTTTCCATTCCTCGATTGTGCCCTCCGTCATCGTCAGTCCCAGCTTGGGCATCAATACTTCAGTTGCCATTCAAAAATTCCTCCTTGCTGTGTTATGCTTGAGCTCCGTGGACGTTGGGCCGAAACATGCCCTGCTGCACTGCCAGCTCCAGAGCGCGACGGAACCGGACGCGCCAGGGCCCGCTGCGAGTGATCGTAAAGGTCAGAGTTTCTCCCTGGTGTGCCTGCAGTTCACGTTCTCCGTCCAGAGCCACCATGCAGTCGCTTTCCACAGAGAGCGTCATGGGTATGCCGACGGGGAGGGTGTGCACCGCGCTCACAGACAGATCGGACAAGACGCCGGCCGCCACAGGCGCCAGAATGGACTGCCCGGGCCGACCCAGAGTCAGGGCCAGCCCGCGTTCGTCCATATCGGAAACTGTCTCCAGACAACCGGCCGCGGCAGAGAAGCCGATGCTGGCCGGATGACAGCGGGTAACAAAAATGTGACGCAGCTTCTCCACATTCCAGATTGCCCGGGAACCGACCCACAGATCGTCGCTGATCACGGCATCAATCAATGCCAGGTCTGCGAATTGGCCGTTATGTACAATTTCGATGCGTTTATCTCGCAGACAGCAGGCATATGGGTCTGCCATTCGGGCTACGGCACCTGCGGCCATACCGGCTACGGTGCCTTCCACCATGCTGGGATAAACGTTGTTGGTTCCGGTGGACAGGGGAAGAAGGGGCGTGCGGGTCAAGCCTTTGGCGGCAGCCCGGCTGGTGCCGTCTCCGCCCAGCACCACGGCACAACCCACGCCCAACTGCTCCAGTTGTGCCGCCGCAGCCGTGGTATCAGCCGCCGAGGCGGTCAGTGGGACATCCAGAAAGCGGCAATCAGCCGTCAGTTTTTCGTCCCGCGTCAGGTCGTCGATGACTGCCCATCCAATCTGAAAGGTGTCCGGCATGAACCAGACGGTGTCCACTCCCAGAGATTGGGCCGCCAGGACGATGCGCTTGACGATATTCACCTTCTCCTGATTGTCGATTGTGGTGGCGTAGGAAACCAGCCGCCGGATGTCTTTTCCGGAAGCGGGATTTGCAAGAATGCCGATGCTGGGCATAGCGCTCCTCCTTCCCCGATGGTACGGGCCGTGTCTGTGCGGGGATCTTCTGATTACTGCATTTGATTCACAGCCAGGATGATGTCCTGGGCGTTGGGCAGATAGGCCTGCTCCAGCACAGGGGCGAAGGGAACCGGCGAATTCAGAGCGCCCAGACGAACCACCGGCATATCCAGCAGATCAAACATCTGCTCGCCGATGGTGGCGGAGATTTCGCCGCCATAGCCGCCGCGCTTGTTTTCCTCGGTGACGATCACAGCGCGGTGCGTTTTGCCCAAAGACTGGGCGATCAGATCGGTATCCAGAGGATACAGGGAGCGGGGATCGAGCACCTCGGCGGAGATACCGTCGCCTTCCAGCTTCTTGGCGGCGGCGAGTGCTTCGTGAACCATCTTGCCGGTGGCAATAATGGTCACATCCTTGCCCTCGTGCTTGATATCGCCTTTGCCAAGAGGAATGGGATCAAAGCTGGTGACCTCGCCCTTCATGGCGTACATGGCCTTGTGCTCCACAAACATCACGGGGTTGTCGTCGTCAATGGCGGAGAGCATCAGACCCAGTGCATCCTGCGGCGTGGAGGGGTATACTACCTTCAAACCGGGGACATGGGTGACCCATGCTTCCAGAGACTGGGAGTGCTGCGCGGCAGCACCGACACCGGCGCCGGCGGGCAGACGCACCACCATAGGCATGGAGATCTTGCCGCCGAACATATAGCGCATCTTGGCCGCCTGATTGACCAGCTGGTCCATGCCAACAGTCAAAAAGTCAATGAACATCAGCTCTGCAATGGGCCGCAGACCGGTGGCGGCCGCACCAACGGCCATACCGATGATGGCGCCCTCAGAGATGGGGGTGTCCCGAACGCGCTTGCCGCCGAACTCGTTAAACATCCCGGCGGAAACGCCGAAACAGCCGCCGAAGGCGCCCACGTCTTCACCGAACAGCAGGACATTGGGGTCCTCACGCATCCGAATGCTCATGCCCTCGCGAATCGCTTCTCCATAAGTCATCGTTTTCATCTTACGCGCACCTCCTCGACAATATCGGAATAGATATCCTGCACCACGGACTCGGGAGCGGGAATGGGACTCTCATCGGCGAAGAGGATGGCTTCTGCCAGTTCGGTCTTTACCTGTGCATCCAGAGCGGCCAGATCATCCTCGGTGAGGATATTGTTCTCTTTCAGGAAAGCCGCGAAACGAGGGATCGGGTCCTTCTTCAGCCAGGCTTCCTGCTCCTCCTTGGGCTTGTAGCTGCCGGGGTCGCCCTCAAAGTGGCCTCTCCAGCGATAGGTTTTGCACTCCAGCAGAGTGGGGCCCTGTCCCTTGCGAGCGCGGGCAACCGCTTCAACCGCGGCTTCATTGATAGCCAGAACATCGTTGCCGTCCACCGCGATGCCGGGAATACCATAGGCCGCGCCGCGATCGGCTACGTCCTTGATAGCCATGTGGCGGTCGGAGCTCATGGAGATGCCGTAGTGGTTGTTCTCACACACAAAGACGATGGGCAGCTTGAAGATGGAGGCCATGTTCAGCGCCTCATGGAAGGTGCCCTGGTTGGTGGAGGCATCGCCGAAGAAGCATACGCATACCTGATCGGTACCGCGGTACTGAGCGGAAAGACCGGCACCCAAAGCGATGTCGTGACCGGCGCCCACAATGCCGTTGGCGCCCAGAATGCCCTTGTCCCGGTCGGCGATGTGCATGGAGCCGCCCTTGCCTTTGCAATAGCCGGTGACTTTGCCGCACAGTTCCGCCATCATGAACTTCAAATCGCCGCCTTTGGCGACAATATGGCCGTGGCCCCGGTGGGTATTCGCAAACGCCGGTCGCTACGGCCTCCTCACCCAGATACAAGTGGACGAAACCCGGGATTTTGCCGTCTGCAAACATGCTTTGGGCGGTTGTCTCAAATTCGCGGATACGCCTCATCCGCAGATACATGTCCTTCATGGATTCCTTGGATACGTTCATTTGATGACCTCCTCATACAAATATCGGGGACCTGCTCAGTGCCCCTGGACCTCCACTTCCACGGCGGCAATTGCCACCTCGATGCTGTCATCCCTGTCCCCAAACCGGGGCAGGTACAGACCCGGTACGGTCAATCCGCCTTCCACAGCCCGGACTTCCACCTTTCCGATGGGAAGACAGGCCGCCACCGCCTGCCGGTCTACCTCTTCCGGACGAGAAACGGCCAAGGTTACCCGGATTTCCACATCCCGATCCAGGTCCTCCAGACCCAGCACCTCGGACAATCCGCACAGACAGCTGCGGGATACCGCATCCCGAACGGCTTTTTCTGCGGCTTTGCTGACGTTTTGTCCATGAAAATCCGTTCCCATGCCAAACTCAATGATAAATCGGCTCACTTTTTCACCTCCCCGGGTGCAGCCATCTTTTTTAATGTCTCTGCCCATCTATGAGCAAGAGCCGTGCCAACTGCGAGGGTTCAATCCGAACGGAAAGGATTTTTATGAAAAAAAGCCAAAATTTATAATTTAAAATCGTGCGATTTTACCGATAAAAATGGCGGAATTTTGGAAAAGAAAAACACCGCCTGCGAGACAAACGCGGAAGTGACCCGCATTTGTCTCACAGACGGTGATATTTTCTTGCGATATTTATGAGAAAATGAGAATTTATTTTCTAATGGCTTTGGGCTCCACATCCCAGCGCTTGCACATCCGATAAAATGTGGCACGGCTGACGCCCATGGAACAGGCGGCATCGTCAACTTTGCCATGGGCGGAACGCAGGGCACGCAAAAGATTGTTTCGTTCGTCCGAAGCCAAGGGCGGTTCCGGCTCGCGGGGAGTGCCCGTGCCCATCACGTAACAGAAATCTTCCGTTGTCAGCGTATCTCCTCCGCTGGCGTAGAAGGTTCGCTCAATGCTGTTTTGCAGTTCCCGGACATTACCCGGCCAGTTGTATCCTTCCAGAGCGTGAAGGAATCCCTCCGACATTTCCCGGTGCTGATCAGGGTAACGCCGGTTAAATCGACTCAAAAATTCCTGGGCACAGTAGACAATGTCCTGTGGGCGCTCCCGCAGAGGGGGGATATTCAGCTTGAGGACGTTGAGCCGATAGTACAAGTCCTGCCGGAAGCGGCCCTGCTCCGCTTCCAGGCGCAGGTTGCGGTTCGTGGCGGCGATTACCCGTACATCCAGCTTTTTCTCCTGGCTTCCGCCCAAACGGCGGATTTGCAGCGTCTCCACGGCGCGCAGCAGCTTCGCCTGGAACTCCAGAGGCATCTCTCCGATTTCGTCCAGAAACAATGTGCCGTGGTTGGCCAGCTCGAATTTGCCGGGGTTGCCTTCTTTAAGAGCACCGGTAAAGGCGCCCTTTTCGTAGCCGAACAGCTCACTTTCAATTAAGTCCCGGGGCAGTGATGCACAGTTGACCGCCACAAAGGGGCCGTCGGCCCGGTTGCTCTCATTGTGGATGGCTTGGGCAAAGAGCTCCTTACCGGTGCCGCTCTCTCCTTCAATCAGTACGCTGCCGTCGTAACGGGCGTATTTTTGAGCCAGCAGGATGGTCTTCTTCATCAGCGGATCCTTGGCATAGATACTGTCAAAGGTGTAGTTGGCGCGGTTGCCGGAAACTTTGTTGACGGAATCAATCAGGTGCTCCTGTTTTTTCAGGGATACGGTGAAGGTCCGGTTGCTGGCGTCCAGCGTGGGTGCGATGGACGCACTGCAGTAATGGGTGCTGCCACCGATCACCAGCCGGGTGTCGTTGGTGAAATAGCGGCCGCCCCGATCCCACTGCTGAATCTGGCTCCAGTCCAAATCAGGCATGATCTCCTGAAAATCCAGGGCCTCCAGCCCTGTCAGCGGCAGTCCAAGAAACCGCACGGCGGCCCTATTGGCCCAGATTGGATGAAAGTGGTCGTTGAGCAGTACAATGCTCCCGTCGATGCCGTCCAGGGCTCCGCGCATCAGCTGGGCGCTGTGCAGCCGGATCAGCATGGTTTCAATGCTGAATGCGGCGGCAACCACCAGCCCCAGCGTGTGCAGATGGGCCTCCTGTGCATCTCCGGACAAGTCCAGGCAGCCGATGACTTCACCGTCAATGCCGTGAATGGGCGCGGCGGAGCAGGTCCAGTTATGGTGGTAGGTGCAGTAATGTTCCGGACCGACCATTTGGATAGCCGTGTCATAGTCTAGCGCCACGCCGATGGCGTTGCTGCCTACCTCCAGATCGTTCCACAGGGCGCCTTTCTGAAAGCGCAGATCTTGAGACATCTCCTGAACCGCCGTATCGCCGATGGCCTCCAGCACATATCCCACGCTGTCTGTCACCACCAGCAGGAAATGCGACCGCTCCACGATTTCATATACGCTCTGCATAATGGGTAGCGCGGTGTCCAGCAGATCCTTATTTTCAGCCAAAATGCTTCGAAATACTGCCGCGTCAGCCTGTTTTCCCTTCCCGCCCAGCGGGTTGAGTCCATAGCGCTGGCATTTCCGCCAGGATTCCGCCACCACCGGCTGCATCCTGGAGTCCAGTTCGCCTGTATCCACAAAGTGTCTCCAGATTTGCTGCAAAGTTTCAATTTCCACAAGACATCTCTCCAATCGGCAGAATTTTTGCGGTAATTTGTACTTTGTCTCAATTGTAGAGAGAAAATTGGAAAAAGGCAAGGGCACTCTGCGACAAAACGTTAATTTTTTCTCGCGCGGATATGGCAGAAAGCGGCGCGGCTTGACAAACAAGGACAGCCTGCTTACAATGTGAAAATGGAATTTGTATGCGGAAACGATTGCGCCGCCGATAAAATCTCCACATCGGCGATATACCGCTTGTGTGATTGCCGCTGCGATCGGCGTGGTGTGCCGTTCGTTTTGGGAAGACTGTGGCCGATGCCCGGATGCAGTCGGAAAGGACAGATCAGCATGGTTTCTTCAAAAAAGAAAAAGCTGTATTACCGGCTTGGCCTTTGGCAGACGCTGGCTGTGATGGTACTGCTTGCGGGCGCTGTGACCTTGCTTTGCCTGTGGATTCAGCCCAACAGCCTGCGCTCGGTGGTGAAAATCCTGATTGCGCATCCCAAGCTGATCGTTTTGAACTGCCTGCCAGTGGGATTACTGATTCTGGCGCTCACCTTCCTGCTGCGCAACGTGTTTTCCGCCGCCTGCCTGACAGCGGCGTTTTGGACAGCCCTGTCCCTGGCAAACCGGATCAAATTGGAAGTGCGGGACGAGCCGGTATTCCTCCGTGATTTCGGACTTTTGAAAGAGGCCGGCAGCGCCGCGCACTCATATGACATTCACTGGCCCTGGACTGTGATTGCCGTGATCCTTATTTTCCTGTGTGTGCTGTTGCTTCTCTCCCGACTGATCGGCTGCCGGGCCACGGCTCTGCCGAGACGGCCGCTGCTTCGTCTGGCCAGCGCATTGGGCAGCTTGGCGGTTTTGATTCTTCTGATTTTTACGGTATACGCCACCGACGGCCTCTACGACACCTATTCGGCTTACAACGGCTATTATATTCCGGGGGTATTCAACGATGTGGGGTTCCCCTACTGCTTCTGTCACACTGCCACCCTCTATTCCCTGGACAAGCCCGCCGGATTCAGCAAATCCGAGGCCGTGGCGTGGGATCAGGGTGGCACTGCGGGAGAGGGCAAACAGGTCAACGTCATCATGGTGATGAACGAGGCGTTTTCCGATTTGACAGACGACCCGGCATTTACCTATTCCACGAAAGACGATCCGCTGACCAATCTCCATGCGGTGGAGAAAAGCGCCCACTGTATCTCCGGGCATGTGGTGGTACCCGGATTCGCGGGCGGCACGGCAAATACCGAGTTTGACGTCCTGACCGGAATGCAGACCAACGCGCTGTCTGCCACCACGACTTCAGCTTTCCGGGCGGTCAACCGAAATCTGGACAGCCTGTTCCGCGTCTTCAACGCAGATGGCTATGATACGCTGTTTATGCATCCGGGAGATTCCTGGTTCTATAACCGGGAAAATGTCTATCAGTGGTTGGGGGCCGAGCAGATTCAGTTTGCCGAGGATATGCAGAACCTGCAGTACAAGGGCCGCTGGGTGACGGACGACTATATGGCAGGCCGGATTGAGGAGCAGTTTGAAGACGCCGTCTCCGCGGGCAAGCCGCTTTTCAACTATACCCCCACCATTCAGAATCACATGTCCTATACGGCGGACAAGTACGGCGCGGGCTATGTGTTCCCGCCGGTGCAGACCTCCGCGAATCTCTCCGACCAGGCGAAAACGCTGCTGAACGTCTATATTGAAGGCGCCCGGGATGCGGACGCAATGCTGGGTCGGCTGACAAAGTACTTTTCTGAATCGGACGAGCCCGTGGTACTGGTGTTCTGGGGCGACCATCGGCCCTATCTGGGAGACAATCAGTTGGCGTATAAGGAACTGGGGATGAACCTGACGCCCCAGGAAAACGGCACGGAGAGTTTTCTTGATGCCTATGAGACTCCGTATGTGATCTGGGCAAACGACGCGGGCGCGCAGGCGCTGGACTGGGACGAAACCGTGGCTTCCATGGACTTGCCCAAGGACGGGAGGATCAGCGCCTGCTATCTGGGGGCGACTGTCCTGGAGCTGACCGGGCGCGGCGGAGAAAATCCATGGTTCGACTATCTGACGCAGGTGCGTCGGGAGCTGCCGGTGATCCAGAAAGAGACGTATGTGGAGGGAGACGGCTCCCTGATTACCTCCGGCAGTCTGACAACGGCACAGCAGGACCTCGTTTCCAAGCTGCGCTGCTGGAGCTACTATAAGCTGAAATATAAGGACGTGAACTGACACGCGCCGGGTTGAGTAAAAGCCTCCCGGGATTCTTTAGAGAATCCCGAGAGGCTTTATCAGTGACTGCGGCTGTCCGGTGAAAAGCAGAGGGCGCAGCAGATGCTGCGCCCTCTGGCATAGATGGTTGAATTACTTCAGAATGTCCGCTGCTCAGAAAAGTGTCAAGAAAGGGTTGAGGTTCTATTCTGGTCGGCGAGAATATTGGTGCTGCCAACGTCCTTACCTGCGTTGAACTGATCCCACAGCAGGTCGATGGAAATGATTGCGCCCTTGCTCTGGCTGTCAGAGTCTTTGTTTTCCGTCAAGCTTGCAACAGAGCCCGTAGTGTAGCTGCCACTGGCATCGGGATCCATAGCCACGCCGATAAAGAGATCCATCTCGTTCACGTTGGGGGAAGCCAGCAGCATACTGTTTTCCAACTTAGCAGAGTCGATAGCTTTCAAAGCGGACAGACGAACAAAATCTACGCCGCCAATGGTAAAGACCTCATTATCAGTTAGGCCCAAAGCATTGGCCAGTTTAAAGACGGAGCCGTCGTTTCCGTGCTCACGGTTTACCATCAGCGCCACACCCAGCAGGTTTTCCATAGCCGAATTTAAAGACTCACCTTTGCCGTTTGTTGCGCTGAACGTCAGGTTGCTGAGTTTGGCCGCAATAGATCCCAGATTCACAATATCAGTACGGAAGGCCTGCGCATACCCAGGGTAAATATTGCTCATGGTAATCTTAATACCATCACTGCCGTTGACATCTGCGGCATAGCTTTTACCAGCCTGCTGGCCGATTTCCGTAGGTTTCACTAACCCGGCGGTGAAGTCTACGCTGTTATAGCCTTCAGCGGCGGTTTTGTAAGAATCAATTGAGCCAGCTACTGCGACGCTGTTGTAGTCAGTGGCGTGTCTGGCAAAGGAGTCGGCCGGAATAAAGCCGTCATCGCCGACCCCGTCAATAATACTCCAAAGGTTGGTGCCTTCGGTTGCTCCCTCGTTACCGTACTGGGCATACAGACCCAGATCCACAAAGGTTACGTCCAGATCGCCGGTGGTGGCCTTGGTGGTGACGTTCAGGGTGTCCGTCCAGTAGGCGTAGCCGGTGCCCGCCAGGATCATGGACATGGCCAGAATGGTGCAGATGATTGACTTTTTAC
>QKDF01000025.1 GCA_003245395.1 Clostridia bacterium | reverse complement strand
GGCGTTGGGAGGGGGAGAAGAATGCCAGAGTTACGGCATCACCGCGTCGTATTGTCCAGACTGCACCGAGGGACAGCGTGCCGCTGAACTAATTGCAGACCATCTGCGATCGATTTACATGTTTCCAAACCAGGTTCGCGCACAGGCGTGCGCGGATTTTGGGGAAATGCGCCAACCGAAAGCTCCTGCCGTGCTGGTGGAGATTGGACACCTGGGCAATGGCGGAGGAACCTCTTGGATTGAAGCCAATTTGGATACCGTTGCCCAACAACTGGTGCAGGCACTGACCGATTATTTGGGGCTGCCGTTTTTCTATCCGCTGGAAAAAACTGCGCATGGCACTGTTGCCCCCAACTATGGGACGGTGAACCTGCGGGATTATCCATCTGTAGGGGGAAAGGTTCTTATGGGCATTCCCGCCGGTGCCCCGTTGACGGTTTATGGGCAGTGGCAGGATTGGTATTCTGTGCGGTACGAAGACGAACTGGGATATCTGCCGGCAGCCTATGTGAAAATATAGCCGCTTTATTGGAGATACGAAGTTCCAATGCAAGGTGGCCCAAAGTTTCAGCGGTTTTTCTTGACAGCAGAGAGTGAAACGATTAAACTAAAAACGGATTATTATCATGAGGCAATAGGGGTTGCCTCTGATTTTCCAGACTCACGGGCCAAGGCTCCGTGGAACCAATAAAAAAGCAGGAGGTAAACTGACATGTTAGAAGCCGTCACCGGCCTGATTGGGCTGCTGATTGGCGGCGCTGTCTGTTTCCCTCTCGGTATTCGCTACCGGAAAAACGTATCTGAAAAGGAAATCTCAAGCGCAGAAGAAGAAGGAAAGCGTATTGTCAACGAGGCCATTAAGAGCGCCGAATCCAAGAAGCGCGAGGCCCTGTTGGAAGCAAAGGAAGAGATCCTGAAAAACCGCAGCGAGTATGAGAAGGAAGTAAAAGAGCGCAGAGCCGAATTGCAGCGGCAGGAAAACCGGCTGCAGCAAAAAGAGGAAAATATTGACCGCAAGACCGAATCCATGGAGAAGAAGGAAGAGGCTCTTGCACAGAAGCACGCCCAAGCCGACAAGGAAACCGAGGAGATCAAGTCCATCAAGCGCGGCCAGATGGAGATGCTTGAGCGCATCTCCGGCTTTACCGCCGACCAGGCAAAAGACTATCTGATTGCCCAGGTGGAGAACGAAGTGACCCACGAGGTCGCCCTTAAAATCAAAGAAGTCGAGTCCCGCATGAAGGAAGAAAGCGACGCGCGTGCACGGGAAGTCGTGGCGCAGGCAATTCAGCGCTGTGCCGCCGATTCCGTGGCCGAGATGACCGTCAGTGTGGTACCCCTGCCCAATGACGAGATGAAGGGCCGCATCATTGGCCGTGAGGGCCGCAATATCCGCGCCATCGAGACGCTGACCGGCGTGGATCTGATCATCGACGATACACCGGAGGCCATCACGGTATCCTGCTTTGAGCCTGTGCGCCGGGAGATTGCCCGACTGGCTCTGGAAAAGCTGATCGCCGACGGGCGCATCCATCCCACCCACATTGAGGAAATGGTCGAGAAGGCCCGCCGTGAGGTAGACGCCGTTATTAAGTCTGAAGGTGAGCGCGCTGTGTTTGAAACCGGCGTACGCAATCTGCATCCGGAACTGGTGAAGATGCTCGGCCGTCTGCACTACCGCACCAGCTATGGTCAAAACGTGCTGCAGCACTCCATCGAGGTGGCTCATATCGCCGGTATGATGGCTTCCGAGCTGGGTGTGGATGTTCAGGCTGCCAAGCGCGCGGGACTGCTGCACGACATCGGCAAGTCCGTAGACCATGAGATGGAAGGCACGCACGTGGCCCTGGGTGTGGAATTTGCCCGCAAATACAAGGAAAAAGAAGAGATTATCCACGCCATCGAGGCGCATCACAACGATGTGGAACCCCGGACCATCGTGGCCTGTCTGGTGCAGGCGGCAGACGCAATTTCTGCGGCCCGTCCCGGCGCCCGGCGCGAGAATCTGGAGAACTACATCAAGCGTCTGGAGCAGCTGGAAACCATCACGAGTTCTTATCCCGGTGTGGATAAGTCCTTTGCCATTCAGGCGGGCCGCGAGGTTCGCGTAATGGTCAAGCCTGAGCAGGTCTCCGAAGACGAGATGGTCATTCTTGCCCGCAATCTGGCCAAGAAGATTGAAGAAGAAATGGAGTACCCGGGTCAGATCAAGGTTCATGTGCTCCGCGAGACCAAAGTGGTCGAATACGCGAAATAAGCACTGAAGGGAGGGCTTTAGCCCTCCCTTTTTTTGATCTGCCGTTGCAAACCGCGGCAAACTTGGTATACTAAAGAGAAACTGCAATAGACGGGAGATACAGATGGACTATCATATACTGGCAGTCGGTGATGTGGTGGGCGAGCAGGGGCTTGCGCATCTGGAGCGCCGTCTCCGCCCCCTGCAAAAGCTCAAGCAGATCGCTTTTACCGTGGTCAATGGGGAGAACGCCGCCACCGTGGGGCTGACACCAGATCAGGCCCGGCGGATCTATGACGCGGGAGCCGATGTGATCACGCTTGGGAACCATACTTTCGGCAAGCCGCAAATTGCCGATTTTCTGGACGACACGCCCTATATTCTTCGTCCGGCCAATTTTACCGGACGGGCGCCGGGGCGTGGACACGGTGTCTATGATCTGGGGGCCTTCCGGGTGCGGGTGGTGAATCTCATCGGGCGCTGCGATCTGAACTTCAATGCGGAAAATCCCTTTACCACCATGGATAAACTCCTGGCCGGGGAAAAGGCCACTTTCACACTGGTGGATTTCCATGCCGAAGCCACCAGCGAAAAGCTGGCGATGGGTTATTATCTGGATGGGCGCATCTCTGCCCTGTGGGGAACCCATACCCATGTGCCCACGGCCGACGAACGGGTATATCCCAAAGGCACCGGCTATCTCACCGATCTGGGTATGACCGGACCGGTGGAATCCGTTCTGGGTATCCGTCCGGAACAGTCCGTCGAGATGTTTTTGGGCGGACTGCCGGGCCGCTATCAGGTTCCCGACGGTCCCTGTAAGCTGCAGGGCGCCATTTTTACACTGGACAACAGCACCGGACTGTGTACCGGCGTGGAGCGTATCGATATCCGATGAAAAAGAACTTACAAAAGAGAGGATAAAGTCATGTCAATTGAGAGAGTCAGAGAATATTTTGCCGAACAGGGAATTGCCGACCGCATTCAGGAGTTTGATGTCTCCTCCGCCACGGTGGATCTGGCGGCCCAGGCGCTGGGTGTGGATGGGGCACGGATCGCCAAAACCCTGAGCTTTAAGCTGGGGGAGAGGGTGATTCTGGTAGTCTGTGCCGGCGATGCCAAGGTGGAGAATCGCCGCTATAAGGACCGCTTCGGCGGGAAGGCATCCATGCTCAGCCATGACGAGGCGGCGACTCTGGTGGGTCATGCCGTGGGCGGCGTATGCCCCTTTGCCGTCAAGGAAGGCGTAGAGATTTATCTGGACGAGTCTCTCAAGCGGTTTGACACCGTCTATCCCGCCGCCGGCAGCAGCAACAGCGCGATTGAAATGACCATGGAGGAACTGGAGCGGTACTCCGGCGGTTCCTGGGTTGATGTGTGCAAGGGCTGGCGACCGGAGGAAGTACAGGCGGCTGTCTGAATACCGCGCTGAAACCATCTGAAAGCTGAGGTCTGCGATGTTTCACTTTATTCATGCGTCTGATTTTCACCTGGACAGCCCTTTTCGGGCGCTGAGTCCCAGTCAGGCGGTTCGGCGTCGGCAGGAGAGCCGGGAACTGGCTGCCCGGCTGTCCAATTGTGCGCGTCAGCGGGAAGCAAAGCTGGTTCTGCTCTCCGGCGACCTGTTTGACAGTGCCGAAGTTTACCGGGAGACGATTGAAACGCTTGCCCGGGCGTTGGGGGAAATGGAGGTGCGGGTGTTTATCGCACCCGGAAACCATGACTGGTATGCGCCCGGCAGCCCCTATGCCACAGAGAGCTGGCCGGACAACGTCCATATTTTCCGAACCGGGGAGATCGAGAGTGTAGAAGTACCTGACCTAAACTGTGTGGTACACGGTGCTGCTTTTACAGCCCCCGAACAGACCCAAAGCCTGCTGACAGGTTTTGCGGTGCCGGCGGATGGGTGCGTGCATCTGATGGTGCTCCATGCCGATGTGAACGGGGCCGGCGGGCGCTATAACTCCATTACAAATGAGGAGATCGCTGCCAGCGGCCTGACCTATCTGGCGCTGGGACATGTCCACGCCGCGTCGGGCCTCCAGAGGGTGGGCGGGACGGCGTGGGCCTATCCGGGCTGCCCGGAGGGCCGGGGCTTTGATGAGCTGGGCGAAAAAGGCTGTTATCTGGGCACGGTGAGTGACTCCGGCGCCGTGGAACTGGAGGTTCTCCCTCTGGCCCGGCGGCGATATGAGATTATGGAGACCGATGTGACGGGGCGAGATCCCCAGCAGGCCATCGAGGCTGTGCTGCCCGAGAGTACGGCGAGTGATCTTTACCGCATTCTGCTCACGGGGGAGACGGATGAACGTGGTGTGAATCTGGCTGCGCTGGAAACGGCGCTTTCGGACCGGTTTTATGCGTTGGAGCTGCGGGATTTGACCCGCATCCGCGAGGATGTGTGGGCTCGGGCAGGAGAGGATTCCCTGCGGGGGCTGTTTCTGCGCCGCCTGCGCGCCCAATTGGAAAAGGCCGGGAGCGAGGAAGAGCGGGAGACCATTTCGCAGGCGGTTCGTTTTGGCCTTGCAGCCCTAGATCATCGGGATATGGTATAATTAATAACGGAAATCTATTAGGAAAGCGGAAAAAATCCATGAAACGTGTGTTACTCATCGGTACGGGCGGCACCATTGCATCCCAGGTGACCGAGGACGGTCTTGCGCCGGAGCTAACCAGCCGGCAGCTCTTGGAGCACATCCCAGCCATCTCCGGCATTTGCCGGGTGGAGAGCCTTCAGCTTCTGAACTTGGATAGTACGGATATCGCGCCCCGCCACTGGCTGCGGATGGTGCGGTGCCTGAAAAACCACTACGACGAATATGACGGCTTTGTTATCACGCATGGCACGGATACCATGGCCTATACGGCGGCGGCGCTGTCTTATTTGGTACAAGGCAGCCCAAAGCCTATCGTCCTCACAGGGGCGCAAAAACCCATCGGGTTCGATACAACGGACTCCAAAGTGAACCTGACGGACGCATTCCGGGTGGCATCGTCGGATATGCCTGGCATATCGCTGGTGTTCAACAGCAAGGTGATTCTGGGGACTCGCGCGCAGAAAACCCGGTCCCACAGCTTCGCGGCGTTTTCCAGCATCAACTACCCGCTGCTGGGTGTTTTGCGGGAAGGCGTGCTTTTGCCCTATATCCGCCAGAGCTATACGGAGAGACCCACTTTCTACGAGCAGCTCAATACGAAGGTCGCGCTGCTCAAGCTGATTCCCGGTACGGATCGGGCGCTGCTGAATTTTCTGCTGGAGCGCAACGACGCGCTGATCATCGAATCCTTCGGCGTAGGCGGCCTGCCCCGCTATAACCACCGGGAGGACTTTTTTGAGGTGGTTCGGCGCTGGGTGGAGCGGGGACGGCTGGTGGTGCTGACGACCCAGGTGCAGAACGAGGGCAGCGATCTTGGCGTCTATCATGTGGGCCATCGGCTCAAGCAGACACCCGGCGTACTGGAGGCGTATGACATGACCACGGAGGCGGCTGTGGCCAAGCTGATGTGGATTCTGGGTCTGACAGCAGACCGCGCGGAGGCCGAGCGGCTGTTCTATGCTCCGGTGGCCGGAGATCTGCTCTGGCCGGCGGTTCCGCAGGAGTGATACATAAATATGAGACAAGCGCCGCGGAGAATTTTCCCCGCGGCGCTTGCTTTTGTATGGTATTGGAGAAGCAATACAGAGACTGCCCTTTTCACAAGCGATTCACCCGCCCAGATATGTTTTTTTGATGGCGGGTGAGGCAAGCAGTTCTTGTCCTGTGCCGGTAGAGACCACCTACCCGGTCTCCGGTACATAGCCTCGATGGACAGCGCCATCTGGGGGGGTTATTCCACCAGCAGGATCATGGTGCCCGCTTTGATGAGATTCTGGACGCCGCAATAACGGCGTCCAGAATCAGCATAATGGTATTGTAGTT
>QKDF01000277.1 GCA_003245395.1 Clostridia bacterium | reverse complement strand
ACCGATTTCGTAAAATTTGCCGAGGGCAGCTGCCTGATCCGCTGCGGGAACACCATGGTGCTCTGCTGCGCCAGCGTAGAGGACCGCATCCCGCCCCACGTCCCGCTGGGGTCGGGCTGGGTGACGGCGGAGTATTCCATGCTGCCCCGGGCCAACCGGGATCGCAGCCGCCGGGACATCGATAAGCTGAAACTTTCCCCTCGCAGCGCGGAGATCCAGCGGCTGGTGGGCCGCAGCCTGCGGGCGGCCATCGACATGAAAAAGCTGGGCGAGCGGACGATCACCATCGACTGCGACGTACTCCAGGGCGACGGCGGCACCCGCACCGCCTCGGTCACCGGCGGCTTTATCGCCATGGCGCTGGCCTGCCGAAAGCTGGTGCGGGACGGCGCGCTGGGCGCGACTCCCGTGCGGCGGTTCGTCTCCGGCGTGTCCGCGGGCATTGTGGAGGACACGGCAATGCTGGATTTGCAGTACAGCGAGGATAGCCGTGCCCAGGTGGATCTGAACTGCGTCATGGACGAGCGGGGCGAGATCATCGAGCTTCAGGGCACCGGCGAGGGCCGCCCCTTCACCGTGGCGGAGCAGCAGGATTTGGTGCGGCTGTGCGCCAAGGGCAACCGGGAGCTGATCGCCATGCAGAAAGAAATTCTGGGGGGAAAGCTGTGATGCAGAGATTCGTGCTGGCCACCCACAATCCCGGCAAGCTCCGGGAGATGTCGGAGATCCTCTCCCGCCTGGGGGTGGAAGTGGTGATGCCCGCCGATCTGGGACTCACCGTGGACGTGGAGGAGACGGGGACGACCTTCGCGGAAAACGCCATGCTTAAGGCGAAGGCCATCTGCACCGCGGCAAATTTGCCCGCCATTGCGGACGATTCCGGGCTTTGCGTGGATGCCCTGAACGGCGGCCCCGGAGTCTATTCCGCCCGCTACGGCGGGGAGGGGCTGGATGACAAGGGTCGTTACACCCTGCTTTTAAACTCCCTGCGGGGCCAGAGTACCCGTGCGGCCCACTTTGAAAGCGCTATCGCCTGCGCGTTCCCCAACGGCGACACCCTCACCGCCGCGGGCCGGTGCGACGGCACCATCGCCTTCGCCCCCATGGGGGAGGGCGGCTTCGGCTACGACCCGGTATTTTTTGTGCCCGCCCTCGCCAAGACCTTCGCCCAGATGACGGCGGAGGAGAAAAACAAAATTTCCCACCGGGGCAAAGCTCTGGCGGAATTTGTCGAACAATTGGAAACTTATTTGCGCCAATGAGCGTCTTAAAAAGAACAGGAGTGCCGATATGGAACTGACAAGCAAGCAACGGGCCCAGCTGAGGGGCCTGGCCAATTCCCTGGACACCATTTTGCAGGTGGGCAAAGACGGCCTGACGGAAAATCTGGTCAAGCAGGCAAACGAGGCGCTGGAGGCCCGGGAGCTGATCAAGGGCCGGGTGCTGGACAACAATCTGGAATACGACGCCCGCTCCGCCTCGGCGGAACTTGCACGGGCAACCCGCAGCGAGGTGGTACAGGTGATCGGAACCCGGTTTGTGCTCTACCGGGAAACCCACAGCAAGCCTAAAGACAAACGCATCGCTCTGGTGCGGGACGAGAAGAAAAAACAGCTCTAAGGAGGAATCATCATGCGCATCGGCGTGTACGGCGGAACGTTCAACCCGCCGCACCTGGGTCATTTGACGGCGGCCCGGGCGGTTTTTGAACTTTTGAAGCTGGATCGTCTGCTGCTCATTCCGGCGGGAGACCCACCCCACAAGGCGCTGACTCCGGACAGCGCTCCGGCGGCAGACCGGCTGGCGCTGACGGCCATAGCCGGGGAGCAGCTGAACCTGGGGGACAAGGTGGAAACGCTGGACATCGAGGTACGCCGGACGGGCAAGAGCTACACCGCCGACACGCTGGACGAGATTGCCGCCCTGTATCCCGGGGCGGAGCTGTGGCTGCTGATGGGGACGGATATGTTCCTCACCCTTCACACCTGGTTTCATCCGGAGCGGATTTTCGCCCGGGCGGGCGTGGCGGCCTTCGGCCGCACGGAGGAGGATACGGAGGAGCTGTTCGCCGTCCAGCGGGAGCACCTTTACCGCACTTATTCCGAGGCCCGGATTTTTACCCTGACCATCCCCGGCGTGGTGGACATCTCCTCCACCCGGCTGCGGGAGCTGCTGGCCAAGGGGGACGGCGGGCGGTATCTGCCGCCGGCGGTGTACGGTGGAATTCTGAGTCGGGGACTGTACGGTACTCACGCGGATTTGAAGCATCTGTCCCTGAGGGAGCTGCGCCCCGTGGCGCTGAGCTTTCTCAAACACAAGCGCATCCCCCATGTCCTGGGCACGGAGCAGGAGGCCATCCGACTGGCTCTGCATTACGGCGCGGACGTGGAAAAGGCGCGGGTGGCGGCGCTGCTGCATGACTGCACAAAAAAGCTGGAAATGGACGAGCAGATGTCGCTGTGCGTGCAGTACGGCATTGAGCTGGACGAGCTGGAGCAGCAGGCGCTCAAGCTGCTGCACGCCAAAACTGGCGCCGCCGTTGCCCGGAATCTGTTCGGCGTGGACGACGAGATTTACAGCGCCATTTTCTGGCATACCACAGGCCGCGCGAATATGACGCTGCTGGAAAAAATCATGTATCTGGCGGATTATATTGAGCCGACGCGGGATTTTCCGGGGGTGGACAAACTGCGCAAAGTGTGCTATGACAGTCTGGACGCTGGCATGCGGCTGGGTCTGGAGATGACCGTGGAGGAAATGACCGAGCGCAGCAATCCCGTGCATCGCGCCACGCTGGAGGCATTGGAGTATTTGAAAGGAACCGAACAGCCTACATGAAAAAGAGACATGCGGATGGGGAACCGGAAAGAACCCAAAAACATAGACACAAAAGCCGCCTGACCCGCACGCAGAAGGGGCTGATCGCCGTGGCGGTGACCCTGGCGGTGATTCTGGCCGGGACGCTGGCCTACCGCGCCGTGTTCGTCAAGCCGGAGCTGTCCGACAAAACGGGAACCGACGCCCAGACGGAGCAGATAGACTACGGCGACGGCATCCGTCCCAGAAGTGACGGCGAGCGCAAGTCCAAGGACTATTACACGATTCTGGTACTGGGCCGGGACACCGGCGGCGGCGGGAATACGGACACGATGCTGCTGGCATCCTATGATGTGACCAACCAGAAGCTGACCGTCATGTCCATCCCCCGGGATACCATGGTGAATGTCTCCTGGGATATCAAAAAGATCAATTCCGTGTACAATTGGTATGGCGGCGGCGACAAGGGCATCACGGCGCTGAACAAGGAAATCTCCCAGCTGGTTGGCTTTGTACCCGACTACCAGGTGGTGGTGGAGTGGGAGGCTGTGGGCAAGCTGGTGGACGCCCTTGGCGGCGTGTACTTTGACGTGCCCCGGAACATGAATTACGACGACCCCACCCAGGATCTGTCCATCCACATCCAGAAAGGCTATCAGAAGCTGGACGGCGAGCAGGCCATGGGTGTCATCCGCTACCGCCACGACAATAATATGAAGTATGGCTATGTGGACGGCGACATCGGCCGCATCGCCACACAGCAGGCGTTTTTGAAGGCCGTGGTGGAGCAGCTGCTGCAGATTCAGAACGTGACCAAAATCCACGATCTGGCGGAGATTTTCCAGGAGAATGTCACCACCGACCTGTCTTTGCAGAACCTGTTCTGGTTCGGCAAGTCCGCCATTCTGGGCGGGCTGACCATGGATAACGTGAACTTCGTCACTATGCCGTTCACCAATACCTCCTGCTGGAGCCGGACCTATCACAACTATCAGTCCTATGTCACGCCCAAGGCCGACGAGCTGCTGGATTTGGTGAACACCTCCGTCAGCCCGTTTGTGGAGCCGTCCACGCTCAGCGAGCTGGACATTATGAGCGTGAACAGCGACGGCAGCGTGTCCTCCACCACCGGCCATGTGGAGGACTCCAAGGCAGCCGAGCCGCCGTCCATTCCCACCAGCACCGATACCACCCCCGTGGACAATGAGTCCGATGGCGGCGAAACTACCGGAGAGAGCACAGGCGATACCAGTGCACAGACGCCCTCCACCGGGGATACGAGTACCCAGACGACGGATACCGGCGATACAGGTACATCCGATACGCAGACGGGCACTGGAACCGGGGATACCTCCGGCAATACGGATACGGGCGATACGGGCGATACGGGCGATACAGGCGACACCGGAACCGCGGATAACGGCGGCACGGACAGTGACGGCGCGGATGAGCCGATCATCAATCCTCTGCCAGCCCAGGACGGTACAACCACTGACACCGCAACCACCGGAACGGCTGCCGGAAGCGCAGGACAGACCGGAGCGTAAGGCCCGGAACTTGGATTTGAAAGGAAGAATGTAATGACACCGAAGGAATTGGCCCTGACGGCTGTAAAAGCGTTGGACGAGAAGAAGGGGAAGGAGATCCAGGCGATTGAGATCGCGGCGCTGACGACCTTGGCGGACTATTTTGTCATCGCCTCCGGCACGTCCAACACGCAGATCAACGCCCTGTGCGACGCTGTGGAAAAGACCCTGAAAGAGCAGGCGGAGGAAATGCCTCTGCGGCGGGAAGGCTACCGCGACGGCACCTGGGTGCTGCTGGATTACGGCTGTCTGGCCGTCCATGTCTTTTCCCAGGAGGCCCGGGAGTTCTACGGCCTGGAGCGGCTGTGGCGCGACGGCAAGCCGGTGGATCTGTCCGGCGTGCTGACGGCAGACTGAGGAATACTTCGCGCCTGATGGCGCGTGACAGAGTTTTGCCCAACGGTTGTACGCCGTATGGAGACAAATAATCAGGAAATTTCCCCCGGAATCCGCGGTTGGACGGGAAAATTGGAACATTTTCTCTTGACAAAACGAAAAAAGCCACTTAAAATAAGTCCGTTAAAGACTTTGATGGGAAGAAAGACGGTGTGTCCTGCCTTCAGAGAGCCGGCGTCTGGTGCAAGCCGGCGGGGGAGCACTGTGAATACCTGGTCCCGGAGTTTCCCGCCCGAACCCGCAGCGGTAGGGTGGGACGATTTGCCTCGTTAACGGCTTCGGCCCCTGCGGGCCGCTGAGGGGTGTCCGGGCAACCGGCGGCCGAATCAGGGTGGTTTCGCGTTTTTACGCCCCTGACCGAAACGGTCAGGGGCTTTTTTCGTGCCGAAGTACGATGAAATTCCGATTTCAGAATCGATGAAGGAGTGCGCTATGAAATACGATTTTGCAAACATCGAGAAAAAGTGGCAGGAGAAGTGGCTGGAGCAAAAGCCCTTCGCCGCTGTGACAGGCGACAAGGACCGGCCCAAGTTTTATGGCCTGATCGAGTTCCCCTATCCCTCCGGCCAGGGCCTGCATGTGGGTCATCCCCGGCCCTTTACCGCCATGGACATCATCTGCCGCAAAAAGCGGATGCAGGGCTATAATGTCCTGTTCCCCATCGGCTTCGACGCCTTCGGCCTGCCCACGGAGAACTACGCCATCAAGATGCACATCCACCCCCGCAAGGTGACGGCGGACAATATTAAGAATTTCCGCAGCCAGCTGCAGATGCTGGGTTACTCCTTCGACTGGGATCGGGAGGTGGACACCACCGACCCCGACTATTATAAGTGGACGCAGTGGATTTTCCTGCAGATGTATAAGCACGGTCTGGCCTATAAGTCCACCATGCCCGTCAACTGGTGCACATCCTGCAAGTGCGTTCTGGCCAACGAGGAGGTTGTCGAGGGCGTGTGCGAGCGCTGCGGCAGCCCTGTCATCCGCAAGGAAAAGAGTCAGTGGATGCTCAAGATCACCGAGTACGCCGAGCGCCTGATCGACGATCTGGACGATGTGGACTATATCGAACGGGTCAAGATCCAGCAGCGCAACTGGATCGGCAAGTCCACCGGTACGGAGCTGGACTTCGACACCACCGCCGGCGACAAGCTGACGGTGTACACCACCCGCTGCGATACGCTTTTCGGCGTGACGTATATGGTGCTGTCCCCGGAGCATCCTTATGTCCAGCAGTGGAAGGACAAGATCGGCAACTGGGACGAGGTGTCCGCCTATGTGGAGGAGGCCGCCCACAAGTCCGATCTGGAGCGCACGGAACTGAACAAGGATAAGACCGGCGTCCGGCTGGAGGGAATTGAAGCCGTCAATCCTGTGAATAATACCACCATCCCCATCTTCGTCTCCGATTACGTGCTG
>QKDF01000182.1 GCA_003245395.1 Clostridia bacterium | reverse complement strand
AATCATCGGATCGGCGTTCATCGCGTTGATGGCGTGCTCCAGCTTGGTGGGCATTTGCTCCAGTCCATGGGCGCTGAGGGTGGCAGTATCCATTGCAAAAATATTCTCCGCGATTTCTGCGGGAGGAATTAGGCCACGCTCAATACCATCCAGTCCGGCAGCCAGACAGACGGCCAATGCCAGATAGGGGTTGCACGAGGGGTCGGGGCTGCGCAGTTCCACCCGGGTGCCTTGGCTGCGGGAGACGGGAATCCGGATCAGCGCCGAGCGGTTGGAGGCGGACCAAGCCAGATAGCAGGGAGCCTCATACCCGGGCAACAGCCGCTTATAGGAGTTCACCAGCGGATTGGTTATTGCGCAGAAACCCTTGGCATGAGCCAGAAGACCGGCGATAAAATTATAGGCCAGCGCCGAGAGTTTCCGGGGATCGTTCCCGTCGTAGAAGGCATTTTTTCCATCCTTGAAGAGAGACATATTGATATGCATGCCCGAACCGTTGACACCATAAACAGGTTTCGGCATGAACGTGGCGTGCAGACCATTTTTCTGGGCAATGGTTTTGACCGCCAGTTTGAAGGTCATGATGTTGTCGGCGGCGGTCAAAGCCTCTGCATATTTGAAATCGATCTCGTGCTGACCTGCCGCAACTTCGTGGTGGGAGGCTTCAATCTCGAAGCCCATCTCCTCCAGCGTCATGCAGATTTCCCGTCGGGTGCCCTCGCCGTGATCCAGAGGACCCAGGTCAAAGTATCCTGCTTCGTCAGAAGTTTTGGTGGTGGGCTTACCGTCGTCATCGGTCTGGAACAGGAAGAATTCACATTCCGGCCCGACATTGAAGGTAAAGCCCAGATCGGACGCACGTTTGAGTTCTTGCTTGAGTACATACCGGGGATCTCCCACGAAGGGAGTGCCGTCCGGGTTGTGCACCTCGCAAATCAAGCGGGCGACTCGCCCGTACTGCGGCCGCCAAGGCAGAACCATGAAAGTGTCCAGAACAGGCCACAGATATTGGTCGGATTCCTGAATGCGGACAAAACCCTCAATAGAGCTTCCGTCCAGCATAACTTCATTGTTGACGGCCTTTTCAATTTGCGAAGCAGTAATTGCCACGTTTTTCATCTGTCCGAAGATATCGGTAAACTGCATGCGGATGAACTGGATGTCTTCCTCACGCACGATGCGAATGATATCTTCCTTGGTATAGTTCGCCATAATCAATCCGGCTCCTTTCGACCCTGGAATCGAATTTCATGATTTAAAGAAAGTAAGGGTAGACCCCTCTATGAAAAAAGCGAATAGGAGGTATTTCAAAAAAGAGAAACTTCTTTGCTCTTTCCGAAATTATAGAGGAAAAGGAGAATCGCTGTCAACGGGTTCTGGAATATTCCGTATCCGACGACAGCGATTTCATTGCATTTTACAAATTTGGCAGTTTCCACAAAAAAGGCTTTGTGCAGTTTACTTGATTTACAAGACTGTCCTCGAAATAAAAACATTACTTCTCAGACGAAATACAGACTGCATGACAGATCCCAGGAATCGACTCCCCCTGAAAAGAAGAGGTCGGAGACAAAAGTGCGCCAGTGGGAGCCAATACGATTCGTCTCCATTTTCCTGCCCGAAGACCCGGCAGCAAATAACCACACAGCAGCGAGGCTGAACAGCCGCATCCGGAAGCGCCGGCGTGCATGTCCTGCTTCTCCAAATCATAGAGCAGCATGCCGCAGTCCAGATAGTTTTTCTTCATATTGACGCCGTCCTTGGCAAAAAAGTCCTGTACGATGCTGTGGCCCAATTCCCCAAGGTCGCCTGTGAGGATCAGGTCATAGTCCGAAGGGACGGTTTTGGTATCTTTGAAAAAAGCGGAAAGGGTGTCGTATGCGGCGGGGGCCATGGCGGCGCCCATGTTGTTGACATCGCAGACACCCTTATCCACGATTTTGCCGCAGGTAATATGAGTGACAAAGGGACCCTGGCCCTCCCGGCCCAGGATGCAGCACCCGGCAGCGGTGGCAGTCCACTGAGCGGTGGGGGTTCTTTGGTTGCCATATGGCACCGGCATACGGTATTGGCGCTCTGCCGTGCAGAAATGGGAGGAGGTAACCGCCGCGGCTTTGGAGGCAAACCCACCGTCAATGGCCATAGCGGCCAGAGAAAGAGATTCCCCCATGGTGGAACAGGCGCCGTAGAGTCCGTAAAACGGAATGTTGAAATCCCGCAGACCGAAAGAGGAGCCAATGCATTGATTCAACAGATCACCCGCGAAGATGAAGTCCAGATCCTCCGGCGTGAGGTTTGCCTTGGACAGCGCGTGCTCTACCACCCGCTGCTGCATGGCCGACTCACCCTTTTCCCAGGTTTTTTCGCCGAAGAAGGAATCCTCAGACAGCTCGTCAAAACATTGAGCCATGGGTCCCTTTCCTTCCAGCTTTCCGCCGATATTGGCATAGGAGAGAATGGAGGGCGGGTCCTTCAGGATCACGGTCCTGGCACCGACGCGTTTGGTATTCATGGAAAGCACCACCTTAACTGACGGATTTCCCATAGGTTGTCCCTAAATTGGAAAAATATCAACGGCAGATTAAAAGTAAAAAATATGTGGTATTTTTTAAATTCACCGAAAATCTGCCGATATCCCTTGACTTTTTTCAGGGAATCTGGTAAACATAAACTAGATTTCAGTCAGGTGACTGGCGAGAATTTACGGACCCGTTTCATCTTGATGGAACGTAAGGCCATACGGACAGCCGGGTCCACTGCCGATTGCGGAGGTTTTCCGCGTTATTGATTGCGTTAAAAGCGCAAATTTTATAAGTTGGCAACTCAATTGCCAGTTGGTTACTTCATAACCAAGTGTACATAGGTACACACTTGTGAAACGGTCAATAAGAGTAGTAAAAGTAAGTTCTTGCTATATAGACTCTGAAACAGACGGCGCGCGACTTCAAGTGCGGAGCCCATTTGGGTTTGATGTGCAAAGGCGCAGACTGCGCATTTGCCTCGTCGAAAAATGGCCTTTTACAGGTGTACCACAGTGTGCTGTGGTGCGCCTTTTTTGCTTTTTTTAAGGAGGATGGGACATGGCGGACAAACTGAAGCTTTATGGATTCAACAACCTGACCAAATCACTCAGCTTTAATATTTACGATATCTGCTACGCAAAAACAGCCCGGGAACAGCAGGACTACATTAAATATATTAATGAGCAATATAACTCGGAACGATTGACCTCAATACTCACCCGACTGACGGAGATGATCGGTGCCACAGTATTGAACATCTCCCGCCAGGACTACGAGCCGCAGGGTGCCAGCGTCACTTTCCTGATTGCCGAGGAGAGTATGGTGCAAAACCGCAGCGGGGAGACGGTGGTGGCGCATCTGGATAAAAGCCATGTGACGGTGCATACCTATCCGGAGTACCATCCCGAGACCTCCATCGCCACATTCCGGGTGGACATCGATGTGGCTACCTGCGGGGAGATCACGCCGTTGTCCACGCTGGATTTTCTCATCAGCAGCTTTGACTCGGATATCATCACCATGGACTATCGCGTCCGAGGCTTCACCCGGGATATGAGCGGGCAGAAGCTATTTATGGATCACCAGATGACCTCCATTCAGGACTATATCGACCAAAAAACGCTGGAGCGATACGACGCCATTGATATCAACGTGTATCAGGCGAATATCTTCCACACGAAGATGCTGATCAAGGACATTGTTTTACAGGACTATCTGTTCAATTCGGACGTGTATGAAATTCCGCCGAAAACCCGCCTGAACATCACCAACGCCCTGCGCCGGGAGATGATCGAGATTTTCAGCGGCACGAACATTTATCAGCAGGAGGGACCCCATTGCGAGACCAGATGAGCGCACCGCTCCAGGAGGCGCTGGAGCGGATGAAAACAGACCGGCTGGTGCCTTTCGACGTGCCGGGACATAAGCGGGGCCGAGGCAATCCGGAGCTGACGGAGTTTTTAGGCGCCGACTGCATGGCGGTGGACGTGAATTCCATGAAGCCGCTGGACAATCTCTGCCATCCCGTCAGTGTGATTAAGGAGGCGGAAGCACTTGCGGCGGAGGCTTTCGGCGCGGCTCACGCCTTCTTCATGGTGGGTGGAACCACTTCGTCGGTGCAGGCGATGATCCTCTCCAGCGTGAAGCGGGGTGAGAAGATTATTCTGCCCCGCAACGTGCATCAGAGCGCCATTAACTCTCTGGTGCTGTGCGGCGCGGTTCCGGTTTATGTCAACCCACAGACGAACAGTCGGCTGGGCATTGCCTTGGGGATGGCCTTAGAGGATGTGCGCCGAGCCCTGGAGCGGAATCCCGACGCCAAGGCGATCCTGATAAACAACCCCACCTACTATGGCGTCTGCTCGGATCTGAAGCAGATCACGGCGCTAGCCCATGAAAAGGGTGTCCGGGTGCTGGTGGACGAAGCCCACGGGACGCACTTTTATTTTGGACAGGATATGCCTATCAGCGCCATGACGGCGGGCGCGGACATGGCGGCCGTGAGTATGCACAAATCCGGCGGTTCTCTGACACAGAGCTCTCTTCTGCTGTGCGGACCGGCGGTAAATGAAAACCATGTGCGGCAGATCATCAACCTGACCCAGACCACCAGCGGGTCGTATCTGCTGCTGTCCAGTCTGGATATCTCCCGCCGGAATCTGGCGCTGCGGGGCGTGGAAATCTTTGAAAAGGTGAAGCGCTTTGCCCGGTACGCACGGGAGGAGATCAACGCTTTGGGCGGTTACTACGCCTTTGGAGACGAGTTGGTCAACGGCGACAGCGTCTACGCTTTTGATACAACAAAGCTGTCTGTCAATACGCTGGAGCTGGGGCTGGCCGGGATCGAGGTCTATGACATCCTCCGGGACGAGTATCAGATTCAGATTGAGTTTGGTGATCTGGGCAACATTCTGGCGTACTTGTCTGTGGGAGATAAGACGAAGAACGTAGAGCGGCTGATCAGCGCTCTGGAGGATATAGAGCGCCTTTACAGGCGGGACAAAACCGGTCTGCTGGAGACGGAATACATCTCTCCGGAAGTGGTTCTGACCCCGCAGGATGCATTTTACGCGGAGCAGGCCAGCTTGCCGCTGGAGCAGTGTGTGGGCGAGGTGTGCACGGAATTTGTGATGTGCTATCCTCCCGGTATCCCGGTTTTGGCTCCCGGTGAGCGGATTACCCAGGCGATTGTGGAATATATCCGCTATGCCAGAGCAAAAGGCTGCGTGCTGACGGGGCCGGAAAGTATGGATGCCAGCCGTCTGAAGGTGTGGAAAGGAAAATGAACATGAGTTTGGATGATTTATGGTACAGCGAATATCACACGCCCAACGTGCGGTTTTCCATCCGGGTAAACCGGCAGCTTCTCAATGAAAAGAGCGATTATCAGGAAATTTCAGTATTTGACTCCCCGGAGTTTGGCCGCTTTTTAACACTGGACGGCGTGCTGATGCTGACAGAGCGGGACGAGTTTATCTACCATGAGATGATTGTCCATACACCCATGGCGGTCAATCCGGAGATTCGGAATGTGCTGGTCATCGGTGCGGGGGACGGCGGTGTGGCCCGTGAACTCTCCAAATACAAATCCATTGAACAGGTGGACATCGTGGAGATCGACCGCCGGGTGGTGGAGGTCTGCAAAGAATTTTTGCCGCATACCGCCTGTGGCTTCGATGATCCCCGGATTCATCTGCATTTCGAGGACGGCCTGAAATTCATCCGCCGGGTGGAGAACCGATACGATTTGATTATCGTGGATTCCACTGATCCCTCCGGACCGGGCGAGGTTCTGTTCACCCGGGAATTTTACGGCAGCTGCCGTCGGGCGCTGACGCAAAACGGAATTATGGTCAACCAGCACGAGAGCCCGTTCTATCCGGATGATGCCCGCGCTATGCGGGAAGCGCACCGCCGAATTGTGGGTGTGTTTCCTGTGGCTCGGGTCTATCAGGCGCATATTCCCACGTACCCCTCAGGCCATTGGCTGTTCGGCTTTGCGTCCAACGGCCTGCATCCTCTCCGGAATTTGCAGGGGGAGGCGTGGCAGGCACTGGGAATTCGGACGCGGTATTACAACATCAATCTGCATAAGGGATCGTTCTATCTGCCAACTTATGTGGAAGAAGGGCTGAAAACCTATGAGCCGGAGCATACGGACGCTTCAAGCCTGTGACGCGGGACATACCGCGGCGGCCTGTAAAATTACACGAAAATTCTGTTAC
>QKDF01000085.1 GCA_003245395.1 Clostridia bacterium | reverse complement strand
ACTACGGCACCGGCCTGGGCAAATACTTTACTGATGCGTTCACGAAGCTGGGCGGCGAAGTGAAGTCCGAGAACTTCCCCGAGGGCACCTCTGACTTCTCCGCGTACATCCAGAACGCCATTGCCTACGGCGCCGACGTGATTTTTGCTCCCTCCGCGACCACTTATGCGTCTCTGATCATCGGCCAGGCCGCTTCCGCGGGTGTGAAGATCCCCATCTGCGCCGGCGACACCTGGGAGTCCTCCGTCATTCTGGATGCCCAGAACGGTACGGGCCAGCAGGTTTACTGCTCCACCTTCTTTGACGAGAACGACGACTCCGGTCTGGCGTCCACCTTCGTCAAGGGCTTCAAGGAATTCCTCAACAGCGATTCCCAGAATCTGACCAACAACGGCGGCAACGACATCGTGGCTGCTGTTTCGGCTCTGGGCTACGATGCCTATATGACCGCGGTGGAGGCAATCACGATTGCCCAGTCCACCTCCGGCGAGGATATCCAGAAGGCTCTGTTCAAGGTCGACTTTGACGCGGTCACCGGACATATCTCCATCAATGCCGATACCGGCGATGCCAACAAGACCGAGGCCTATATCAAGCAGGCCACTGACGGCAAGTTTACCTTCGTGAAGCGTCAGTCTGTGGAAGGCTGAGCAGTTCACCCTATTACGCCGGGCGCAGGCGGGTCAACTCCCGCCTGCGCCTTGTCCCTGAATGCCGGATGTGTGGCCGGCATGTTCCGCTTTGCATCAAGCGCTTGCCGAAAGAGTTTGATGCAGATCAGAACTCAAAATTTACGGAGGGATACATATGTTTGCGAAAATCCTGCCCTATCTTCTGGCAGGCATCTCCGTGGGAGGTCAGTACGCCCTGATCGCCATCGGCTATACGATGGTCTACGGCATTCTGCGTCTGATCAACTTTGCCCATGGCGATATCTTTACCGTGGCCGGCTTTATCATGGTCTATGCTGCGGCCTCTCTGCCTTTAACCGTGTCCGTTCCTCTGGTGATCATCCTGACGGTGATTCTGGGCGTCATGGTTGAAAAGGTAGCCTATAAACCCCTGCGCACCGCGCCGCGGATGTCCGTTATGATCTCCGCCATCGGTATGAGCTATCTGCTCCAGAATCTGATGTGGTACCTCACCGGCGGCCTTGCCAAGCAATATCCCACGCTGCCCTGGGTGAGCAACACGGTTACCGTTCTGGGCTGCACCACCAAGCGTGTCACCCTTATCACCCCGTTTTTAACGGTGCTGCTGGTGGTGGTGCTGGTGCTGCTGATCCAGAAGACAAGGATCGGCATGGCTATGCGCGCCGCCTCCCGGGACTTTGAGACCGCGCAGCTAATGGGCATCAAGATCAACAACGTCATCAGCTTCACCTTCGTGGTGGGGTCGTTTCTGGCTGCCGTGGGTTCCATGCTGTACTTTTCCAACTATGCCACCGTTTCGCCCACCGTTGGCGCCATGCCTGGCCTGAAGGCATTCGTGGCGGCGGTGTTTGGCGGGATCGGCTCCATTCCCGGGGCGGTCATCGGCGGTTTTGTCATCGGCATCTGCGAGAGCCTGATTAAAGGCGCGGGCCTGACCACGTTTTCCGATGCGTTCACCTTCGCTCTGCTGATCGTGATTTTGGCAGTTAAGCCCACCGGCCTCTTCGGAGAGAATCTGACGGAGAAGGTGTGACGGCATGAAGACAAACAATCATCGCAAAAGCTGGATTGCGCTGCTGATTGCGCTGAGCATGCTGATCGTTTTGACCTTGCTGGACAACTGGTCGGGGACACCCGCCATGCTGCTGACCGTACTGCGTAAGGGCTCCATTTATGCCCTGGTGGTCGTGTCCATGAACCTGCTCAACGGCTTTACAGGTTTGTTTTCCCTGGGACAGGCGGGCTTCATGCTGCTGGGCGCCTATACCTACGCCGTTTTGACCGTGCCTGTGGAGGATCAGTCCGCCGTCTATCAGCGCTATGCCACTGGCGGCGTGGGCTTTTCCATCACGGAAACCCTAAGCGGCGCCATGGGGCAGTTCGGACTGCTCATTGGTGTCATTTTCTGCCTGCTGCTGGCCGGTCTGGTGGCCGGCGTATTCGCCTGGCTGATCGGCTTGCCGGTGCTCAAGCTCAAGTCCGACTATCTGGCGATCGCCACTCTGGGCTTTGCCGAGATCATCCGCGCCGTGGTCATGTATGAAAAGCTGGGGCCTGTGACCAACGGTTCCAACCTGCTCTACGGCTTTACAAATTTTTCTGATTTTCATATCGGCGGCCTGAAACTGGATACGGTGATGCCTTTCATTTTCTCGGGCCTGTGCATTCTGGTGGTGGTTTTGCTGATCAATTCCACCTATGGCCGCGTGTTCAAGGCTATCCGGGACGACGAGATTGCCGCTGAAGCCATGGGCATCAATCTGGCCAAACATAAGCGCATGAGCTTTATCATCAGCTCCTTCTTCGCGGGAATTTCAGGCGCCCTGCTGGCTATGTATCAGGCCAGCGTACAGGCCAACACATTTAAGGCGTCCATGACCTATGAAATTTTGCTGATCGTCGTCATCGGCGGCATCGGTTCCATTTCCGGTTCCGCCATCGCCTCGTTCTTGTTTGTGGGCTGCTCGGAGTGGTTCCTGCGGTTCTTGGACAATGACACAAAACTGAAAAATTTCAACGCAAAGCTGATCTTTGCCATCGTATTCGGCCTGGTCGTGGTGGGCCTGGCGGCTTTGATTTTCCGCAAGACCCGGAAGATGGAGCGGATGGAGAAACTCTGGCGGCAGATTCCCGTGGGGCTTCTGTGTCTGGGACTGGTGGCTTGGGATATCTGGTTTGTGATCAGCCCCAACTTGAAGCTGCCGCTGCTGCGCTCCGGTTTCCGGATGGTGGTGTTCTCGGTGGTCATCATGATTGTGGTGCTGTTCTTCCGGGAGGGCATCATGGGTGACCGGGAACTTTGGGACATGAAACGCAGACGCCCGGCCGCAAATGCAAAGGCAGGTGAGCCTAAATGAGCAAGAACATTCTGAAAGTTGAAAATGCCACCATGCAGTTCGGCGGTGTGGTGGCTGTGGATAACCTGAATCTGGAGATCAACGAGGGGGAGATCGTCTCTCTGATCGGGCCCAACGGTGCCGGCAAAACAACTGCGTTCAATGTGATTACCGGTGTTTATGCCCCGACCAATGGCTGCGTATGGTTTGACGAGCAGAAAATCATCGAGAACCATCCCCAGGGCAAGATGAAGAAACTCTATAAAGGACAGCACGCCGGGGAATATACCCACGTCACCGCGCCCACGCCGGATGTGGTGACAAAGCTGGGTATGGCCCGTACTTTCCAGAATATCCGCCTGTGGAAAAGCCAGACGGTTTTTGACAACGTTCTGATTGCCAAGCATCTGCGCCGCACAAGCAATCTGCTCACGGCCACATTCCGGCTCAACCGGAAAGAGGAGGAGGCTCAGCGGGCAGATGTGGAGCGGTTGTTGGACATCGTGGGCCTGAGTGAGGCGAAGGGCGAACTGGCGACCTCTCTGCCCTACGGCAAGCAGCGCCGACTGGAGATTGCCCGGGCGCTGGCAACGGAGCCAAAGCTGCTGCTGCTGGATGAGCCGGCGGCGGGTATGAATCCCCAGGAGACCAACGAACTGACCGAATTTATCGGGCAGATCCGCAGCAAACTGGGGCTGACCGTGTTCTTGATCGAGCACCACATGGATCTGGTCATGGATATCTCCGACAGGATTTATGTGCTGGATTTCGGCAAGCTGATTGCCCATGGCACGCCTGCGGAAATCCAAAGTGACCAGCGAGTGATTGACGCGTATCTGGGGGTGGCGGAAGATGCTTAAAATTGAGAATCTGAAGGTCTCCTATGGCGGCATCCGCGCTCTGCGCGGCATTTCGCTGGATGTGCCGGACGGCAAAATTGTCACGCTGATCGGTGCCAATGGCGCCGGCAAGTCCACCATGCTGCGCTCCATCACCGGCCTTGTCAAAGCGGAGAGCGGCTCGATCCAGTGGAACGGGCAGGAGCTGCTGGGCAAAAGCATTGATCGGATTGTCAGTGCAGGTATCGCGCTTTCCCCGGAAGGTCGCCGGGTTTTCGCCGATCTGACGGTGCTGGAAAATCTGAAAATTGGCGCTTATCTGCGCAGCGACAAGGCGGAGATCGAGCGGGACCTCCAGTGGGTCTATTCCCTGTTTCCCCGCCTGCAGGAGCGCTCCTGGCAGATGGCGGGCACGCTCTCCGGAGGCGAGCAGCAGATGCTGGCTGTGGGCCGGGCTTTGATGTCCCGTCCGAAGCTGATGATGCTGGATGAACCCTCCCTGGGCCTCGCGCCTTTGGTGGTACAGGATATTTTCTCCATCATCCGGGAGATCAACAAGCAGGGTGTCACCGTGCTGCTGATCGAGCAGAACGCAAACATGGCCTTGAAAATTGCGGACTTTGCCTATGTGCTGGAGACCGGTAATATCACCCTCTCCGGCACCGGCGCGGAACTGCTGGTCAACGAGAAGGTCAAGGAAGCGTATCTGGGTAAACGCAAGGATTGAAAAAAGCTGGAGACAGTCAGAAGACTGTCTCCAGCTTTTTGTTGGATTCTCCGTCTTTCCATAAGATATGGAGATCAGCTTTTTAGCCGATGTCGGTAAAATTGTATGGACAGCGGCAGGGAGATGGCGGTCAGGACAATGGCCAGAAGAGGAATTCCCAGATAGGCCAACGTGGTGAGATTTGCGGGCAGAAAGCCATCTTCTGCAATTCCCTGTACCAATCCCGAACCGCCACAGGAAACGACAACGATCAAGAGGACCATGCCCATCCGCCCTTTCTCCACGCCGAATCGGAACAGAAGCGGCATCGTGATGGCAATGACTGCCAACCCCACGCAAAAAGAGAGAAACAAGGCCGAGGGGTTGCCGGTATAGCTGGGGAGGATTGAGCCGAAAATCAATCTGGGAATCAGGGAAAGCGTTGTTGCCGAGGCCACCAGAATCCAGCCCAGCAGATATTTGCTCAAAACGATGTCGCCCGGCGTATAGGGCATCATGGCAGCCAGATCAGACCATTTGCTCCGCTCGTCATAGGCCATGGCCGTATAGGGTAGCATGGCGGTGTAAGCGATGGCAAAGATGGCCATGTTGTAACCGGGCAGCAGAGCGAAGATCGCCAGAAACAGCAGGAAAAACCGCATCTGACGCGTCAGCACATAGAGATCTTTCCGCAATAAACCTTTCATTTCCCTTTTTCCCCCTTTACCATAAACAGCATAATATCCTCAATACTGGCCCGTTCCACCGTCAGCAAAGGAGAAACCAGCTCACGTCGAACCAGTACCCGAGTGGCGTAGGTGGAGGACTCCACTCCACAGATCGCCTCCTTGGGCAGACTGTTCAGCTGTTCAGAACCGCAGGCCACAATGCCGTATTCCTCCAGCAGCTGGTCTTTTTCCTCCATGAATACCAATTTCCCCTGATGGAGAAAGGCGATGTAGTCGCACAGCTTTTCCAGATCGCTGACGATGTGGGAGGAGATCAGAATGGAGTGATTTTCCTCCCGGGTGAACTCGGAAAAAATCTCCAGGATTTCGTCTCGCACAATGGGGTCCAGACCCGAGGTGGCCTCATCCAAAATTAAGAGCTTCGGAGCGTGGCTCAGTGCCACGGCAATGGCCAGCTTCATCTTCATGCCGCGGGAAAAATCCTTGAACTGCTTTTTCAGCGGCAGAGAAAACCGATCCAGATAACTCTGGTAGGTTCCGGCGTCCCAGCGGGTATAAGTGTCCGCCATGACCGCCCCTACTTGCTTGGCGTTGAGAACTTCGGGGAAATAGGCCTCGTCCAGGACAATTCCCACATCTTCCTTGACCTGCAAAAAATCGGGAGAAGTGTTGTCCGAGCCCAGAATGGAGAGCCTGCCGCTGTCGGCAGACAAAGCGCCCATCATCAGGCGGATGGTGGTGGATTTGCCGGCGCCGTTTTCTCCCACCAAACCGCAGATTGTACCGGACGGCAAAATGAAAGACAGGTCACGGATGGCAAAATCTCCGAAGCTCTTGTTCACATGGCTGCACTCAATGGCGTTCATCCAATGATTCCTCCTCTATAATAACACGGAGCATTTCCAGTAATTCCTGAGGACTGACTCGGCATGATGCGGCTAACTCCGCTGCGGTGTTCAGGTGCCCTTCGATTTCCCGCAGCCGGTTTTCCCGGATCAGTTCCATATTTTGCTCCGCCACGAAAATACCTTTGCCTGCCACTGTGTAGACGAATCCATCCGATTCCAGCTCAT
>QKDF01000138.1 GCA_003245395.1 Clostridia bacterium | reverse complement strand
GAAAAGGTTCTTCGCGCCGATGGCCTTCTGGTTAAGCTGGAAGCTGATCTCGTTGATGGCGCCGGAGGTCTGCTGCAGCACACGGTCGACCTGACCGGAGCCGCCGAAGATCTTCAGGTCTGCAGTCTTCTTCTCACGGACAGCCTCGTTAGCCGTGTATTCGCTGTTGATCTCACGGAACGCGGCAGTGGAGGGAGTTTTGAGCTGCATGTAACCGTAGGTCATGGTGCTGCCGCCGGTACCGGGGCTGACGGAATCGTCGAACGTGAGCAGATCCAGCAGCAGGGAATTGCGCCGGAACGTATCGATCACGTTCTGATCGACCTTGTCCGCCATGCCTGCTTTTGCTTCTGCGAGAGTAATAGGCATAAAATTATCTCCTTACATGTTGTAGTGTGCCTTCAGTGCGTCCTCCATGGAGACAGCATCGCTGCCGGTATGGACTCCGGCTCCGCCGCCTTTGGGATCTCCGAACTGAGGCTTGGGTTTTCCGTCAGGGACGAACGCACCGGCGTCAGATTCCTTCAGGCCCTTGATGATATCGTCAAAGCCGATCAGCTTCCCATCCGTCAACTTCAGTCCGGCGGACTTAACCTTGGCAACCACGGACTCTTTGGCCAGGTTGGACGTGAACTTCAGACCGGAAACAGCGCCCTCAATGGCTTGGCTCACTTCCATTTCGGCGAGCTTGTTCTTGAAGTCCGTCTCTGCTGTCTCGGCTTTGGCCTTCCAATCAGCTGCTTCCTGCTTGATCTTTGCCGGATCGGTATCGCCGAATTCCGCAATCTTGGCGTTGGCGGCATCCAGCTGAGTCTTGGTATCCGTCAGCTGCGTCTTGACTTTGGACAGTTCTGCATCCGATTTGTAGGAGGTGTGGAAGTCCTTGTTGAAGGCTTCCTGCTTATCCTCCGGAATCTCTATACCTGCGTTCTTCAGAATTTCTTTGATGTCCATAAGACCCTCCATACGAATTTTTATCCCGGGTGTCCCGGCATTGGATTGGCGGAGGTATCCCGCTCCGCCCGGCAGATGATCAGCAGGCCCCGTTCTCGAGCCATAGGAGCCTCTTGCAGCGTCTCGGATAGACACAGCCTCGGCGCCTGATGTACTCGTAGGTCATAGGCCTGTTGTCATGGTGAGTGCAGATGGCAACAGCATTGATTTTCTTGGGTTTCTTGCGCTTTTTTGCCATACGAGCACCTCCTCTTTCATCCAATCGTAACACGCCTTGCCCTTCAGTTATCTGCAACTTTCAGACAATCGGTACCTCCGATTTATTCAAGCGTAACACGGCCTACCCTTCAGTTATCAGACGATTTGCAGCTTCTTCTAAGCAATTTTCATACGCTCCCACTGGGTCTTCAGGTCATGCGCAGCGCAGAAATTCTGGTATTCTTTGGTCTGCCTGGACAGCTTCAAAGACGCCCCGTCACTGTCTCTCAGGAAAGCGCCCTTCAGGCTTGGCGTATCCGCCGCTGCCATTCCGGCCTTAGCCGCAGCGATCTCCCGCTTGGTGCTTCGGATCCGCCGCTCCATAGCCCGCTGTTTCTGTGACAGCTCATAGGCTTCGGCAGTATCGCCGAAGTCCTGCGCAGCTGGGTGGCTCGCTCCATCCAGGTACGGGAAGAAGCTGTGCCGGCAGTTCCACCCGCACAGCCCCGGCCCGGTACCGTACCCGGTGGACGAAACGAAGTCAGGGTATTTGTCGCTGGTACCAGAGCGGCTATAAATCTTCCCCTGCCACAATGCATGAGATGGCCGGGCATTGGCGTGGCTGGTCACCTCAACCAGATCCCATCCCAGCTCGTCCATGCGGCGCAGCTGAATTTTAGATGCCGCCTGGTTGACTCCGGTCAGTACCGCACGGCGCACGCCCGCCTCAACGGAAATGTTTCCATGGTCTGAAGCATACTTGATGGTCGTGATTCCTGCCTGCGCGGTCTCTCTCACAGCCCGGGTGATTGCAGAGGCATAATCACTCAGGCCAGATGCAACCTCGGCATACGCCTGGTTGGATGCCCTGAAATACGTCTCCTGCGCAGCCAGTGCCGTCGACTGGGTGAAGTTTTGCAGGGTACCGCACGTCTGCCGGTACGTTGCTTCTAACAGCGACAGCATGGCCGGAGACTGCTTGATCGGCAGCGGCGTCAATCCAGCCTTGCGATACACCGCGTCATCATAGGCCAGTGACTTCACAGAGGACTCCTCAAACAGTCGCTTCACCTCAGACTGTGATTGCCCCGTGACGGCTGCGATCCGCTTGACCACATCACCCATGAGCTCACCTGCCTGCTGCACCTGCTGAATCTGATGCTGTGCTGACGGTGTAACCAGGCCGGCCGCCACAATGCGACGGGCGATGTCGTTGATAGCGAAGGTATGTAAATCTTCGTAAATCTCCGTTATGCGGTCGGTGCAGTAGAACAGATAATCAGGATCCAGCATATTTATTCACCCCTATACGCGCATCTTCCGTCTTTCCAGGCTCCGCAAGCCTGCTGCATACAGATCATCGGTTCCGCGGTGTCCTTTTCGATCTGCTGCCAGCTGGTCTCATTCCCATCCTCGTCATATTCGCTGACCAGTTGCCGAACAGTCTTGCGGTTTACGATATATGGGCAAATCATTCTGTACCTCCGCTATCAAACAGCTGGTCACCGGCGGACTCAGCTTCGGCCACGGTCTTTCTGGCGTCTTCTTCGGAATAGCCCTCATAGTCCACCAGGTACTTCCACTTGGGGATTACCTTGCCGATGACCATCTGCCACGCCCGGGCCCGGTCCTCTGTAACGTTGACGGACAGGTCTTTGAACGCATAGGCGACCTCGTACTCTCCGATTGGTGCCAGATCGTACAGATCCGCAACAGCGTTCAGCGCGTACAGCAGGCCATCCAATGCCGTCTGCAGGGCCTTCTGGATATCCGTGCAGGTGGATACTGTGCGCTGCTGGTCCGCTTCGATTTCGGTCGCTGTCACGATGGTACCAGTCTTTTCATCAAACGAGAAATACCCGTTGGAAAAGCCGCACTGATTGGCCACCAGGTCCAGGGCGGTCTGCATGGACTTGCGGATCTCATCGATGCGGATTTCCGGGTTGTACTCGTGATAGGTGTCATCCGCGTTGATGCCAAGCTCAAGCCCCTGAATCAGATCCGGGATCGGGTTAGTCTGGATAACGACCTCGTTCCCGTCATCGTCCGTCACAACGCCGCGGGGAAGAATCTGCGATGAGACGAAGACCTTTTTCTTGCTGTTCTTGATCTCATGCCGAAAAAGCGCATAGACCGCATCCAGATCATCCAAAGAATCAATGGCCCTGGAATAGATCGAGACGCCCAGCGGTGAATCCGTATCCACGTCGTTCGCCATCGGGTTGCGGTAATAGCCCCACAGCGGGTGCTCCAGGTTGTGGATGGTAGTTTCAGGCTGAATACTTGCCCACTCCTGCACGGCGGTCAGGGGGATCGGCTGCCCCAGGTCCTGCTCCATGGAGCTCTTGAACGCCTTGTTGGTGATTACGTAAACCTCTCCTTCAAACCTGTGCCATTCCAAACGGGTGTAGAAGACATCACCCCGCCGGATCCGAAACGGGAGAATGGCGCCCGTCACATTCCCGTCGCCGTCATAATCGGTCGGGACGAAGTCGGATGCCTTGACCATAGACACTCCGCCTGAGCTGGTGGGGACGAGCAGCATACCGCCCAGGGCACAGCCGATTTCCAGATACCGCCGCAGCTTACCCAGCAGCACTTCCATGCGCTCATTGAGCCAGTCTGCGCGCGGAGAGCCCGAAACAGGTACGCCCAATTCGATGGTTGCAAGCCGAGCCGCCTCACCTGCAACCGTGGCAGCCATATGCAGGGTGGGACGCTTAGGATAAAAGTCTCCCCGGTAGTATTTATCCCAGGTGGTAATCGCCTTGACCATTTTGTCAGACACGGCTGGCTGTGCCTGCACCGCCTTGCTTACATCGTTCACACCGAACAACTTGCCCCACACCCCTTTGAAGAAATCAATAATCTTACCGAGAAAGCTCATTAGGAAATCATCCTCCCCCGCCACTCGCGCTGCAGAATCGTATAGCAGAAATATCTGGTGTCATCCATCGCATGGTCAAACTCCTTGATAACCTTATCGCTCTCCGACTTCGGGTCCCAGGAGTACGTCTCAAACTCCCGGATGCAGTCCACGCAGCTGTCGTGGATCTTAATCCGTCCGGCGTTCAGCTGATTGGCCGTGTATCTGATCCCGTCCAGCACGTCGTTGTCCGCCTGGGTAACGAAGAATCTTCCGTGTCGCCGGATGGTCTCAATAAAGCTCAGCGCAGATGGATCCACCACCACGGCCAGGATCGGATACTTGCCGGCCAGCTCCTCCAGATGCTTGTAATACTCTTCATCTGTGAGCTGCTGTCCGTGCTCCACGCTGCTGTAATAGAACTCTTGCATACGGACAGCCGTATTCCCATTGAGGTACCACAGGCCCGCAGAAAACGGGTTGTGCGTGCCGTAGTCGATCGATATGTAGAACCGGCCTCGTGGGTCCAGATCGTGGATGACATGCTTGTCCCGGTCAAAGTTGGAATAGACCAGGCCTTCCGCGGTACACCACTCGCCCAGGATATAACGCCGGTAGAAGGTGCCTGTCCAAAGGCTGCGGTAACGGGCCTTGGTTTCTTCGGTCAGGGATGGGTTGTCGTCCATCATAAAATGCAGGTGCGTGGCGTCCTTCTCGGATACCTTCAGGATCCACTCTTTGTAGAACCAGTGGGATGGACTGTCCGGGTTGCAGTTAAAAAAGAACCTGGCACCGTCAACAGAGCATCTGGCAAGTGCCTGCTCAACAAAGGATCGGGGCATCAGGGCGACTTCATCCAGCAGGACACCGGCCAGGGTTACGCCCTGGATTAGCGTGTAGCTGGATTCGTCGCGGCCGCCAAACACATAGAAACGGTTTTGACGCTTACCGCGCTTGATCGTCAACTGGTGCGTGGATCTGGAATACTCCAGACTGAACTGCTCGCGGAGATACGTGATACCCATCAAGGGCTGCATGATATTCCGCTCGGCACTCCCGACGGTTTTCCCACATAGGGCAAAATTGCAGCCGCTAAAATTCCCCATGGCCCACAGAATGAACGACAGCGACATGACGGAAGTCTTCCCGGTACGTACCGCCCCGTCACAGATAAGAGCCGTATGGCCTGTATATGGCCACTTGAGGACTTGGACTTGTTTATTCGAGAGCCCCATCCTGCTCGGCCTCCTTCAAGCTCTTTGTGATCGGATCGTCTTCATCAGACCCGGCGTTCCCGTTCAACACCTCGACCTTATCCCGCCACGCTGTTGGCCGGCGATTCTTCAGCCAGAAGATCTGCGCCGTGGTGTCCGGTGCTACTTCTTTTGTGACCTCTTTTGTGATAACCAAGCAAGAGAACCCAGTGACCGGATCCTTGACTTTCTCCCGGGTGACTTCCTTGTACCGGTACCCCATGGCCCGCTTGAGAAGGGCGTTCTCGACCTGGATGTCTACAACCTCTTTACCCCTTTTTAGGGCCTCTAAAATCTCTAAATGCTCTTTCTTCCAGTTATACAAAGTTGCGACTGATACTCCACAATTGGACGCTATCTGTTCATCAGTGAGACCATCCCTGGCCCAGCCTTCCAGACACAAGAGTCCATCCGGCTCCAGCCATTTCTCATATTTGCCCTTTGCCAAAAAGACTCACCTCCGTATGGTCTCTCTATGCAACCATACCATAGAGGACCGTTCAGTTATCAGACGATTTGAGGCGTGGTAATAACCTACCACGCCTCATAAAATTGCTTTCTCAGCCGATATAAGACCATTTCATCCACATGCCCTTCTATGGCTATCGACCTGACGCTCTTATCAGTCGTGACCACCTGAAACAGCAGTGGTCCATACTCGCCACCATATGTATCACAGAGCTTACAGATCTTATCCTGCACCCATTGTGGCTTGTCCCGATAATTCACGCAGGTGAAATAGATATCCCCCTGCTTTGCGTACGGGAGATTAATCCCACGCCGCTTTTTAAATGCCGACACATCATCACTCCTTGAACACGGTCTTATAGTCTTTTGGATTGTGCAGGATCTAAAGGGCCTGCGCTTTTTTGTATACTCGAGTGTAAATTGTGAACTTATTTTAAAGAACCATATCTTCGACAGAATATTACAATTTTCGCTAGTGCGTTATGTTAATCTTCCTCCATAGGTATCAACCGATGACGGGTAAGAAAGGACAGTGCAAGATGGAAATTACAAAAGAATA
>QKDF01000205.1 GCA_003245395.1 Clostridia bacterium | reverse complement strand
GGTAGCCTCCTTCAGTTCCCGGACCAGCTGCCAGGAATTGAATGCGTCCAGAAAATTGATATAGCCCGGACGGCCGTTAAGAACCGTAATGGGAAGCTCCCCGCCGTCTGTAAGGTAGATGCGGGCGGGAATTTGATTGGGGTTGCATCCGTATTTCAGGGTAAGTTCGTTCATGTCAGCCTCCTGTCAATTGTTTGCACAACTGTTCCACCGCCTGTGGAAGCAGAACCCATTCGGCCTGCTCCATGACCCGGCGTTGGAGAATCTCCGGTGTATCGTCGGGGCGAACTTCCACCGCTTTTTGCAGCAGGATGCGCCCGCCGTCCGGAATTTCGTTAACCAGGTGGACGGTGGCGCCGGTGAGGCAAACACCCCGCTCCAGCACCGCCTCGTGTACCTTCAGACCATAAAAGCCTTTGCCGCAGAAAGAGGGAATAAGGGAAGGATGAATATTGACAATGCGGTCAGGCCAGCGGCGGACAAAGTCCTCCGAAAGAATTGAGAGAAAACCCGCCAATACAATCAGGTCGACGCGCGAGAGTTCCAGAAGCTCTGTCAGGCTGTCTTCAAACGCCGCTTGTCCCATTGTTTTCCGAGGCAGCGTCACGGCGTTGACGCCGTGGGCTTTTGCACGGGTGATGGCATAGGCGCCTTCGGTCCCTGAGACCACCAACACAATCTCGCCATGGGGAAGAAGCCCGGATTCCTGGGCATGCAGCAGCGCCTCCAGATTTGTGCCGCCGCCGGAAACGAGAACCGCGATGCGGGCACGGGTCAGCATAGGGCCACCTTTTCTTCGCCTGCGGTGATCTCGCCGATGGGATAGGCGTCGCAGCCCTCTGCCTGCAGGGCGGCAAGGGCACGGTCGGCACTGTCTGCCGAGACGATGACGGTCATGCCCACACCCATGTTGTAGGTGTTGAACATCTCCCGTTCGGAAATGGCACCCAGCCGCGCAAGCATCCCAAAGATGGGCGGCGTCCGCACGGCCGATTTTTCAATGCGGGCGCACAGTCCGTCGGGGATGGAGCGGGGGATATTCTCAAAAAAGCCGCCGCCGGTAATGTGGGAGATGCCGTGGATTTCGGCAGCCGAAAGTGCGGCGAGCACGGGCTTGACATAGATGCGGGTGGGGGTGAGCAGCGCTTCTCCCAGCGCACAGCCCAGCTCGTCCACATGTTTGCCCAGATCGGTGCGCTCCACGTCGAAAACCTTGCGCACCAGGGAGTAGCCGTTGGAGTGGATACCAGAGGAGGGGAGGGCAAGCACCACGTCCCCTGCGGCCATTTTGCTGTGATCCACCACCCGCGGCTTATCCACAATGCCCACGGAGAAGCCGGCCAGATCGTATTCGTCCTCGGGATAGAAGCCGGGCATTTCAGCCGTCTCGCCGCCGATCAGAGCGCAGCCGGCCTGCACGCAGCCCTCCGCCACGCCGGATACCAGCGTGGCGACCTTTTCCGGCTCGTTTTTGCCAAGGGCAATATAGTCCAGGAAAAACAGGGGTTTTGCGCCGCAGCAAATAATATCGTTGACGCACATGGCCACGCAGTCGATGCCCACGGTATCGTGCTTGTCCATCAGAATGGCCAGACGCAGCTTGGTGCCCACACCATCGGTGCCGGAGACCAGAACCGGTTCGGTCATGCCGGTGAGATTGGGGGCGAACAGCCCGCCGAAGCCGCCCAGGTCCGAGACCACGCCGGGAATCATGGTGCGCTCTACGTGCTGCTTCATCAGCTTTACACCCTCGTAGCCGGCCTCGATATTCACACCGGCGGCGCGGTAGCTGTCGGAGAAACTACGCATTCGCTGTTTCCTCGCTTTCACTGATTTTCCGCTCGAAGCGGTCCTTGCCGCCGTCGGGGATGTCGGTGGGATAGCCGCCGCCGAAGCAGGCGGTGCAGAAACCGCCTCGGGTCTGATCCGTCAGTTTGACCACGTCTGAAAGGCTCAGATAGCCCAGCGTGTCTGCGCCGATCAGGGCGGCAATCTCCTCAACGGAGTGGCTGCTGGCGATCAACTTTTTCCGGTCGTCGATGTCGGTGCCGTAGTAGCACGCATCCACAAAGGGCGGCGCAGAGATGCGCATGTGCACTTCTTTGGCGCCCGCGTCCCGCAGCAGCTTGACAATCCGGCGGGAAGTAGTGCCCCGGACAATGGAATCATCCACCAGTACCACGCGCTTCCCCTCCACCACGGAGCGGATGGGGTTGAGCTTGATGTTAACCTCGCTCTCCCGCATGGCCTGGGTGGGGGAGATGAAGGTGCGGCCGATATATTTGTTTTTGATGAAGCCCATACCGTAGGGAATACCGGACTGACGGGCATAGCCCAGCGCGGCGTCCAGGCCCGAGTCCGGTACGCCGATGACAATGTCCGCCTGAACGGGATGGTCCAGAGCCAGAAACGCGCCGGCCCGCTGGCGGGCGGTTTGGACGGAGGAACCGTCGATCACAGAGTCGGGCCGCGCAAAATAGATAAATTCAAACACGCACAGCCGTTTCTCCTCTTTGCCGCAGTGGGAGGTGATGGAGCGCACACCGGACTTGTCCGCCACCACGATTTCACCGGGTTGAATATCCCGCTCGAATTTGGCGCCGATGGCGTCCAGCGCGCAGGACTCGGAGGCGAACACCACGGAGCCGTCTTTCATCCGGCCCATGCACAGCGGACGGAAGCCACGGGGGTCCCGGACGGCGATCAGCTTCGTCGGGGATGAGAGAACCAGAGAATAGGCGCCCCCGATGCGATCCATGGCCGCTTCCACCGCCTCCTCAATAGAGCCGTGGGTCAGACGCTCCTGGACAATGATATAGGCGATGACCTCAGTGTCGGAGGTGGTCTGGAAGATCGAGCCTTTTGACTCCAGCTCCGCGCGCAGCTCCTGGGCGTTGGTCAGATTCCCGTTGTGCGCCAGTGCCATGCGGCCCTTATAGTGGTTGACCAGAATGGGCTGGACATTGCGCTTGTTGTCGCTGCCGGTGGTACCGTAGCGCACATGGCCTACGGCGATGTTGCCCGTCCCCAGTTCCGCAAGCCGCGATGCGGGGAAGACCTCGCTTACCAGTCCCACGTCCCGATAGGAGGTGAGAACACCGTCGTCGTTGACCACGATGCCGCAGCTCTCCTGCCCCCGGTGCTGCAGGGCATAAAGAGCATAATAAGCCAGAGAGGCCACGTCCTGCGCCTCCCGACAGTAAATGCCGAACACGCCGCACTCCTCGTGGAGGTGGCGTGCCGGGATGGTAATGCCCTTATTTTCCATTGTGGGCTCTCATACGCTTCATGACCTCTGCATAGGCGTCTTCCACGCCGCCAAGGTCTCTGCGGAAGCGATCCTTGTCCAGCTTTTCGCCGGTTTTGCTGTCCCACAGCCGGCAGGTGTCAGGGGAAATCTCGTCGGCCAGTACAATGGTGCCGTCCTCGATTTTGCCGAACTCCAGCTTGAAATCCACCAGCGTCACGCCGCATTCCTTCCAGAAGGACTTGAGCACGTCATTGACGGCGAAAGCGTACTTCTTGATGGTGTCGATTTCCTCCTGGGTAGCCAGCTTCAGTGCCAGTGCGTGATATTCGTTCAGCAGGGGATCGCCGAGATCATCATTTTTATAAGAAAACTCAATGGTGGGGGAATCAAACACGATGCCTTCCTCCACACCGTAATGCTTGGCGAAGGAGCCGGCAGAGATGTTGCGGATGATGACTTCCAGCGGCACGATGGAGACTTTTTTCACCAGCGTTTCCCGCTCGGACAGCTCTTGAACAAAGTGGGTGGGGATACCGGCCTTTTCCATCAGACCCATGAAATAGTTGGTCATCTGGTTGTTGATGACGCCCTTGCCGACGATTGTTCCCTTTTTCAGACCGTTGAAGGCCGTGGCATCGTCCTTGTAGTCCACAATAAAGAGGGACGGTTCGTCTGTACGGAATACTTTCTTTGCCTTACCCTCGTAAATTTGTTCCAGCTTTTGCATTGTTTTGGCTCCTCCTTGTTATTTGTTCAGTTCCGCCTGAAGTGCGGCATCTTTTCGGACAATTTCATCACGCATATCCGCACGGGCCTGCGACAGCTTTCCCGCCAGAGTTTCATCCTGGATGGCAAGGATCTGAACAGCCAGCAGTCCCGCGTTCTTCGCTCCGTCAATGGCAACGGTGGCCACAGGGATGCCGGACGGCATCTGCACGGTGGACAGCAGCGCGTCCAGCCCGTCCAAAGTGGAGGACTTGACCGGAATGCCGATAACCGGCAGTGTGGTCTGGGCGGCTACGGCGCCTGCCAGATGGGCGGCTTTTCCCGCTGCGGCGATCAACACGCCGAAGCCGTTTTCCCGCGCGGCGGAAACGAAGTCCCGGACGGCTTCCGGAGTGCGGTGGGCGGACATAACCCGCACCTCAACAGGGACACCGTAGTCCCGGAGGACGTCTGCCGCCGGACGGACGACGGGCAGATCACTGTCGCTGCCCATCAGAATTGCAACTTTTTTCATCGTTCTCTCCTTACAGTTTTTTGCGCATGACGGTGAGGTTGAACACCCCATCAATGAAATACTCGTTGGAATAGAACACAGGCTGGCCATCGATGTCAAAGTCCACCTCGTCCATGTTCAGAAGCGGCGTTCCCATGGGGACGCCGAAAATCTCCCCCAAAGCCGCGTCCGCTGCCGTGGGGCGCACATTTGTCAGGTCCATGTAGGGGATCACGCCGCAAAACTGCTGCAGAAAGTGAAAAATCGGCAGCTTGAAATCCCGGATGGTATATCCTGTCCTGGCCAGGCGCTTTTCAATAATGTCCTCGCAGTAGATAGCGGGTTTTCCATCCGCGGTGCACAGCCGGGCAATGCGGATGATCGGGGTGCCCTCGGGAATCTGCAGGCGGGTGGCTACGGTTTTATCCGCTGCCCCGTCAGATACCCGAACGAAGGCGACAGCCGCCTTGTGTCCGCTCTGGCGGATCATATCCAGGAACTCCACTTCGATGTCCATGCGGGTTTCCACATCCAGTACGTGGCGGTTGATCAAAGTACCCACGCCGTGCCGTCGGGAGATGAATCCTTCCCGCTCCAGGGAAGCCAGAATATCCCGCAGCTGGGTGCGGCTGATTCCAAGCTTTTCAGCCAAGACACTTTCCCGAGGAAGCCGCTCGCTGGCGGCATACTCACCTTCCCGCATGGAAGCGAGCAGCTGTGCGCGAATGGTTTTGTTCTGGGGCAGCTGACTGCTCATGACTGTCACCTCTTTAAAAGTCTGAATTCCGCTTTCCATAGGTAATACCTTAAAGGTCGTACCAATTATACAATGTATACGGATAGACTGCAACTGACAAATTATACAGAATTCTGCATGTCGCATTGGAATTGGTTGTGGCCTCCGGCACAGCAGAGAAGCCGTGATTTCCTGGAAATTTTTCGTGTAAATTGTACGTGGACATATGTCCGCAAAATGGCTATAATAAGGCAAATACAAAAAGACCGAGGTGCTTTTTTTGAAAATTCTGATTCTTGGAAACCGGGAACGCTATGAAACCTATATGCCCGCTCTGCCGCTCCTGCGTCAGCAGGAACTGGTCTTTTTGGACAAGGAGACTGTTCCGGAACAGGCTGCGGCTGCCGCTCCGGATGCCCAGGTTTTGTTTGTGGATGCGATTACGCCAGTGACCGGTGAGCTGATTGAACGGCTGCCCGCGTTGAAAATGATCCACTCCGAAGGCGTGGGATATGAGGGAATTGACCTGGCGATGGCGGCTCAACGGGGAATCTTTGTGTGCAACAACCGCGGCTGCAATGCCGGAGCGGTGGCGGAGCAGGCCGTGCTGCTACTGCTCTCTCTGCTGCGCGGCTTCGTCACCGGTGACTGTGCAGTTCGGGAGGGCCGGCAGATGGCTGTGAAAGAGCGGGCCATGACCGACGGACTGCTGGAGTTGTCCGAGTGTAAAGTGGGTTTGTACGGCTTCGGCGATATTGCCAAAGCGACTGCGGCCCGCTTGGCGCCGTTCGGTTGCGAGGTGTACTATACCTCCCGCACCCGCCGCCCCACGCAGGAAGAGGAACTGTATCACGCCACATATCTGCCGAAAGAAGAACTGCTGGCCCGGTGCGATATTCTCAGCCTGCACTGCGCCGTCAACGATCAGACCAGGGGATTGGCGAATGCGGCCTTTTTCAGCGCCATGAAAAACGGCTCTTACTTGATCATCACCGCACGGGGAGATCTGGTGGACAATGAAGCGCTTAAAGACGCCATCCTTTCGGGCCATCTGGCAGGGGCAGGCCTGGACGTGATCTCTCCAGAACCGGTGCCG
>QKDF01000067.1 GCA_003245395.1 Clostridia bacterium | reverse complement strand
AAAGTTCGGTCAGGGCGGCGCCTTTATCACCAAGGCCACGGCCCAGCTGATGCGCGACTTCGGCTCCACACCTGCTCCACAGAGTGCGTTTTTGCTGAACCTGGGCCTGGAGAGCCTACATGTGCGCATGGCGCGGCACTGTGAAAACGGACAGGCTGTGGCAGAGTTTCTGGAGCAGCACCCAAAGATCGCCTGGGTCAACTATCCTGGCCTGAAGTCCAATCCGTACTATGCGCTTGCACAAAAGCAGATGCCCAAGGGCACCTGCGGTGTGGTCAGCTTCGGTGTCAAGGGCGGACGCGCCGCCGCGGAGACTTTCATGGGACATCTGAAGCTGGGCGCCATCGAGACCCATGTGGCCGACGCCCGGACCTGCTGCCTCCACCCGGCCAGCGCCACCCACCGGCAGATGAGCGATGAGGAGCTTGCAGCAGCCGGTGTATCTCCCGATCTGGTACGTCTGTCCTGCGGACTGGAAAGTAAGGAAGACTTGATCGAAGATATCGCCCAGGCCCTGGAGCAGGTGAAGTAAGCATGCCCATCAAGATTCCAAACCAACTTCCCGCGACCGAAACTCTGACCGCCGAAAACATCTTCGTCATGACCGAGACACGCGCAATCGCCCAGGATATCCGCCCCCTGCGCATCCTGCTTTTAAACCTGATGCCCACCAAGGTGGATACGGAGACACAGTTTGCCCGGGTGCTCGGCAACACACCGCTGCAGATTGATCTTGAACTGATTGCTCCGGAGGGACATGTCTCTAAAAACACCCCCCAGGAGCATATGTTCTCCTTCTACAAATCCTTTGACGAGGTGAAAAACCGCAATTTCGACGGATTGATCATCACGGGTGCGCCGGTGGAAAATATTCCGTTTGAAGAAGTAGACTACTGGCCCGAGCTGTGCCGCATCATGGACTGGAGCCGGGAGCATGTACACTCCACTCTGCACATCTGCTGGGGTGCTCAGGCGGGATTGTACCACCACTACGGCATTCCAAAGCGACAGCTGCCCCAAAAGCTCTCCGGCGTGTTTCTGCACACCCTGGAGGATCCCAATTTTATTTTGTTCCGGGGCTTTGACGATCAATTTTGGGTTCCTCACTCCCGCAATACCACAGTGGATCGAGCTGATATTGAAGCCGTGCCTGACCTGAAGGTGCTTTCATCCTCCGAAGAGGCGGGTGTCTACGCAGTCAAAACCGACGGCGGCCGGCAGATCTTCCTGATGGGCCATGCCGAGTACGACCGGGATACTTTGAAAAAAGAATACCTGCGGGACTCCGCAACCGACGCCTTGGCTCAGACTCCCCGGCACTATTTCCCCGGCGACAACCCGGAGGCAGAACCTGTTGTCACCTGGCGCTCCTGTGCCAATCTGCTCTACTCCAACTGGCTGAACTACTTTGTATATCAATCCACGCCCTATGACCTGACCTCCCCTTTTGAGCCGGGCCATTCGGCTGAGGTGGGCACACCGCTGAAATAAGCCTGCTCTTTTGTCTCTTACCTTCGCAGCACAAAAACCGTAATCCCAACACGCGAAAAAGCGCCCCGATCCGGAATTACACCGGATCGGGGCGCTTCTATTTTTCTGTTGAAACAACGCCGTCACTCTATAAATGGGTATTGCCGTTCAATCCCAGTCCTCCGAAAGCAGCTTTCTTGCAAAAGCACGGGTACGGGCCTCTTTGTCGGTATCCATAAACGAAACGTTATAGCCCAGATGCCGCTCGGCATGGCTGCCCAGATACCGCAGTCCGGAGTGCTTGCAGTAACGCCGCATGCCCTCCTCAAAAAGGTCCGTTCCCTGCTCCGGGCGATAGCCGCAGGTCAGCAGCAGCGCCATGCGCTTCCCCTGCCACAGAGAAGGGCCCTTCTCCGCACCGTAGAACTTGTTCAGGCCGTAGACCAGCCGATCCAGCAATGCCTTCATCGGCGCCGTGCAATACCAGGAGTAAATGGGGGTAGCCAGCACGATCAAATCACTTTTCAGGATGCTTTCTGCCAAAGCGGACACATCGTCCTTCTGGATGCATGAAAAGGATGTCCAGTCTTTCTGGCAGGCACGACAGGCCAGACAGGGTCGGATATCCCTGTCATACAGCCACACCGTCTCTACCTCCGCGCCGGCAGCAAGCTCGTCGGTAAAAGGTTTCAGCAGCGCGGCGGTATTCCCCTGCCTGCGGGGACTTCCGGCCAGGATACACGCCTTCATGCGCCTACCTTTTCCGGCTTTTTCGCTTCCTGCTTGGGCATTTGCAGGGGCACTTCGACAGCAGCCGCGTCCATCATCGGCAGAACATCTGCCGATGTTTTCTCCTCCAACCGCTCCCGACCCACCGCCAGCATCAGCTTAATGCGGTTTTCCTGATTGACGAGGGTAGCGCTGGGGTCATAATCGATGGGGGTGATATTGGCCTGGGGATACAGCTCCCGAATTTTATTGATCATGCCCTTGCCGCAGATATGGTTGGGCAGACAGCCAAAGGGCTGGGCACAAACAATGTTTTCATAGCCCGTCTGTACCAGTTCCATCATCTCGGCGGTCAGGAGCCAGCCCTCTCCCATTTTGTTGCCCATGCCGATGACACCGTCGGCCAGCTTAGACAATTCCTTAAAGGACATGGGCGCATGGAAGCCGTTGTCCTTTAGGGCTTTGAGCATCACCTTCTCCGTGCCGGCGAACCAGCGCAGCAGCAGGTCAGACATATGCCGCTGGAAAAACGTTCCGCCATAAAGCCGGGCAGTCTCCGAGGGGTTGTAGACACAGTACTCCACAAAGCCCATCAGTCCGGGCAGATTCACCTCGCAGTCCTGAGAGGCCAGGAAGTCCTCCAGTCCGTTGTTGCCCAAGGGGGAGTATTTGACATAGATCTCTCCGACGACGCCTACCTTGACCTTGGGCGTACGGTGCATGGGAATGGAGGCAAAATCGGCGGCCATTTTCGGCATGGCAGCCTTTACTTCCCGAACCGTATATCCCCGCCCGGCGCGGATCTGGGCGCAGATGTCCTCCAGCCACTTCTCCTGCCGCTCCGCCGCGTCGCCTTTGTGGAGCTCATAGGGTGCGGTCTGTGCCTTGAGCGTCACCAGCATGTCGCCGTAGTAAATCGCCGCCAGCAGTTGGCGCAGCAGAAGCAGCGTCATGGGGAAACCAGAGTCCTTTTCCAGTCCCGAGAAGTTCAGGCTGGCCACGGGAATATTGCCATACCCCGCCCGTACCAGCGCCTTGCGCAGCAGATGGATGTAGTTGGACGCCCGGCAGCCGCCCCCGGTCTGGGAAATGATCAGCGCGGTATGATCCAAGTCATACTCGCCCGACTCCAGCGCGTCGAGAAATTGGCCGATAACCAGCAGCGCCGGATAACAGGTGTCGTTATGAACATACTTCAGTCCCTTTTCCGCCACCTGGCTGCCGCAGTTGCCCAGCAGCTCACAGGTATAGCCTTGCTGCTCGAAGGCAGCGGCCAGCATGCGAAATTGAACGGGTGCCATATTGGGGATGAGAATCTTATGGGTTTTCTTCATCTCGCTGGTGAATTTCGGATAATTGGGTTCCATGGATTATACCTCCTTGCTCCGTCTCTCTTCCTGCTCGTCCAAAGCGGCAAACAGGCTCCGCAGACGGATGCGGACGGCGCCAAGATTCGTGATTTCATCTATTTTCAGCTGCGTGTACAGCTTGTCGCCCTCGTGCAGAATCTCGCGGGTTTCATCGGTTGTGATGGCATCCACGCCGCAGCCGAAGCTAACCAGCTGCACCAAATCCATGTCCGGCTGGGTGCAGCAGTAGCGCGCCGCCGCATAGAGCCGGGCGTGGTACGTCCACTGGTTGAGCACCAAGGTGCGGAACCGGGCCACACGGTCGGAGATGGAATCCTCTGTGATAACCGCCGCTCCGGCACGGGTAATCAGGGTGTCGATGCCGTGGTTGATCTCCGGATCGGCATGGTACGGCCTGCCGGCCAGTACGATGATGCGCCGCCCTTCGGCGCGGGCCTGCTCAATGACCCGGCTGCCTTCCTTGCGAATCAGGGACATGTGGTGGTTATATTCAGCGTAAGCGGCTTCGGCGGCCTCCCGCACCTCTTTGCGGGAAATGCCGTCAAAATACTTGCCCAGAATGTCATGCATCTTGCGGGTGAAATCCTTGGGTCGGTGAATTCCCACATAGTCGTAGATGAATTTGGTATCTGCAATCTCCGGGCAGTTGCCGGCAATAACCTCTGGATAATAGGCCACCACGGGGCAGTTATAGTGGTTGTCGCCCAAGCCCTCGTCGATGTTATAGGTCATGCAGGGATAGAAAATGGCGTCCAGCCCCAGACGGCTGAGGAAATGGATGTGGCCGTGAGCCAGCTTCGCGGGAAAGCAGGCGGTATCGCTGGGGATGGTGCCCTGCCCCTTGAGGTAAAGATCCCGGCTGGACAGCGGGCTGTGGTAGACCGCAAAGCCCAGCTTCGTAAAGAACGCGTGCCAGAAGGGCAACAGTTCATACATATTCAGGCACAGCGGGATACCGATTTTGCCCCGCTTCCCCGGAACGGGCTTATAGTCCAGCAGCAGCCGGCGCTTATAGGCGAACAGATTTCGTTCCCCCGTATCGGCCTTGCCGGTAACGGGGCGGTCGCAGCGGTTGCCGCTGAGAAAGGTGCTTCCGTCGGAGAAGGTGTTGATGGTCAGCTGGCAGTTGTTGCCGCAGCGGCCACAGACCTCGCTGCGGGTCCGCTGGGAGAAAGCGGCCAGCTGCTCCCGGTTCAGCAACGCGCTGGACTGATCAGACCGGGCCTTTCCAAGGCCGTACAGCGCCGCACCGAAAGCGCCCATCAGTCCCGCGATGTCCGGGCGGATAACCTCCACGCCCATTTCCTTTTCAAAGGCACGCAGCACTGCTTCGTTATAAAACGTTCCACCCTGCACCACAATGTTTCGGCCCAACTCCTCCGGAGAGGCGGCGCGGATGACCTTGTAAATGGCATTTTTCACCACGCTGATGGACAGCCCCGCCGAGATGTTCTCGATGGTTGCGCCGTCCTTCTGCGCCTGCTTGACGCTGGAATTCATAAACACGGTGCACCGGCTGCCCAAATCCACAGGCCGCTGGGCGAACAGGCCCAGCTTGGCAAACTCCTTTACATCCTTCCCCATGGCCTGGGCAAAGGTCTGCAGGAAGCTGCCGCAGCCGGAGGAACAGGCCTCGTTAAGGAAGATATCCGAAATGGCGCCGTCCTCAATCTTGAAGCACTTCATATCCTGGCCGCCGATATCGATGATAAAATCCACATTGGGCAGGAAGTGCCGGGCCGCGGTAAAGTGCGCCACGGTTTCCACCACGCCATAGTCGGCATGGAACGCGGCTTTCGCCAGATCCTCACCGTAACCAGTGGTGGTGACGCTGGCCACATGCAGGGCCGGATGCTCGTCATAGAGCTTTTGCAGCACCTCCCGGATCAAGGGCACGGGACTGCCCAGATTCGGGCGGTAATCCGTAAACAGGAGGCGGGCATCCTGATCGATCACCGCCAGCTTGACGGTGGTGGAGCCGGAGTCGATGCCAATATGCACCGGCGCAGCATAATCCGCTTTGAAAGGAGCCCGCGGCACCGACGCCTTGGCGTGTCTGGCTTGGAAAGCCGCGTACTCCTCCGGGCCGGCAAACAGCGGCGGCTGGCTGCGGTATGTTTCCGATGCGCCCCGGAGCTTCAGCCGATCCGCCACGCCACGCAGATCAAACGCACTGTCGGCGTAATACGCCGCGCCCAGCGCCACAAACAGCAGGCTGTGTTCCGGGCATTTTCCCGTGACACCCAGCGTTTTGTCAAAGCTCTCCCGCAGGCATTTGGAAAAAGTCAGCGGCCCGCCCAGATACAGCACGTTCCCATGGATGGGACGTCCCTGTGCCAGGCCGGCAATGGTCTGGTTCACCATGGCCTGATAAATGCTGGCGGCGATGTCCTCCGCACGGGCGCCCTGATTGATCAGAGGCTGGATATCACTCTTGGCGAATACGCCGCAGCGGGAAGCAATGGTATATGTTTTTTCCGCTTTCAGCGCAGCGGCATCCAGCTCCTCCGCCGTCATTTTCAACAGCGTGGCCATCTGGTCGATAAACGCGCCGGTTCCTCCGGCGCAGGACCCGTTCATCCGGACCTCCATACCGTTGGTCAGGAAGAGAATCTTTGCGTCCTCGCCGCCCAGTTCAATGACCACGTCCGTGTCGGGTACAAGCCGGTTTGCCGCCACGCGGGTAGCGAACACCTCTTGTACAAAGGGCACGCCCACACTTTCCGCCATACCCATTCCTGCAGAACCCGAAATGGCC
>QKDF01000272.1 GCA_003245395.1 Clostridia bacterium | reverse complement strand
ATACACACCATGTCCTACCGGCTCTTTAATCAGATGCATCTGCTTGATGTCCCGGGAAATAGTAGCCTGTGTACTGGAAATTCCGTGTTCCTGAAGTCGGACAAGCAGTTGCTCCTGCGTTTCGATATTTTCTTCGCTGATAATCTGTAAAATCATAGATTGTCTGTCATTTTTCATCGTCCTGTCCCCCCGGTAACATTTTTTTTGCGAAAATTTCACTGAAACTCTTCTCAGACAGATGAACCAGTTTCATGATGTGTTTTGAACGTTTTATGCACACCATATCCTCGGGCTTCAGAGAAAAACCGCGGCTCTCATCCACAAACAAATATACAGGCTTTCTGCCGCTGCGTACCGTTTGAACAGTAAGAAGATGTCCCGGAGAAAGAACATAGGCTGAAAAACGCATATTATGTGAGCAAATGGGACTTACCACCATTGCTTCCGCCTCAGGCTCTACAACAGGACCGCCCGCAGACAAGGAGTATGCTGTGGACCCCGTAGGAGTAGCAATAATCACTCCATCCCCGGCAAGATCCGTCAGATGTTTTCCGTCCGATTCAATCCGCAGATGAATGACATGGGAGATCGGGCCCTCGCGGATGACTGCATCGTTTAGACCCGTATTGGTATAAACGATTTTGCCCTCCCGCTGAACTGTTACGTCCAACATCATTCTGGGTTCCATTCTAAAATCCCAGTTCTTCAGCTGACGAAGCGCCTCAATTTCTCCCAGCTCCAGTTCTGCAATGAACCCCAGGCCCCCCATATTAATTCCCAAAATTGGAACCTTGTTCTGAGCGACCAACTTTGCCAGATGCAGGATTGTCCCATCTCCTCCAAATGTGATCAGCAAATCGGCAGATCGCAGTTCCTGCAGCAGAGGACGTACCTCCAGCGTACCAAAGGCCCCTTCTTTCTGATCCCGGAAGGGAGAACAAACCACGGTGGAAAAACCTTCTTCTTCAAGAATTGTCTTTGCACACACCGTTGCTTTCATATCCCGATCCCGGTTCGGATTGGGACAAAGGATAATCTTTTTGCCTTCTTTCATGTGGATGCACCTCCGTGTTCACGCACTTCCCGGTGCGATTCTTCCACCAGAGAACGCAGGTCAAAGGTTTGCTGTACATTTTCTATCCCGCAGGATAAATATCCCAAATATTCAATATTTCCCTCCGGACCTCGAATGGGGGAATATGTCAATCCGTTGACTGTAAAGTCACTATCCTTTGCATGCATCAGGAAGTGCTCCAGCACCTCTTCATGGACAGCGGGATCCCGGACAACTCCTTTTTTTCCAACCTTCTCTTTCCCCGCTTCAAACTGGGGCTTTACCAGACAGACCACTTGTCCACTTGCTTTCAAGAGCCCTCTCAGCGCTGGAAGAATTAACTTCAAAGAGATAAAGCTGACATCGACGCTGGCAAAATCAAGTTCATCCGGGACTTGTTCATGGGTGAGATAGCGGGCATTGGTCCGCTCCATGCAAATTACGCGGGGATCGCTGCGCAGGCTCCAGGCCAGTTGTCCATAACCCACGTCAACAGCATAGACTTTCTGCGCCCCATTTTTCAGCATGCAGTCTGTAAATCCGCCGGTAGATGAACCGATATCTCCACAAATTGCGCCATCAAGCGTAATCGGAAAAACCGACATCGCCTTTTCCAGTTTTAAGCCTCCGCGGCTGACATATTGCAGAGCACTGCCCCGAACCTCAATTTCCGCGTCTTCAGGGTAAGCAGTTCCTGGTTTATCCGCCCGCTGTCCCCTTACAAATACAAGGCCGCTCATAATGGTGGCCTGTGCCTTTTGCCGGGTTTCCTGCAGCCCGCGTTCCACCAGCAGAACATCCAGCCGCTTTTTTGCGCTCATTCTCTTTCCTCCAAAACAGCCTGTACGATCCCTTCCGCATCCAGACCGAAACGGTGTTCCAACTGTCCCACCGTACCTTCCGGAGCATAGGTCTTGCCAAGATTCTGCAAAATCAGCTTTTGGGGTGCGCTGCTGTGGGCGGATAAAATTGCTTCTACCCGCTGTCCCACACAACCGGCACCAAATGAATCCTCCACCACAAGCAGCGTATGACAGCCGCCCAGATAAGGAGCAAGATCTTCATAAGATAGCGGTGCAATCCGGTTCATTTTGACAACGCCAGCATGAATTCCCTTATGCTCGAGCTGTTCCGCCGCATCCAATGCATGGTTAATGAGAATTCCATACGCCAAAATCGTAACGTCGTCACCGGCTCGCAGGCGAACAGTAACCGTATCTCCGCTGTCCTCTCGGAAACGGCCTTCCCCTCCTCTGGGATATCGAATCGCCACCGGGCCGCCGCATTCAAACAGTGCACGCTCCAGCATCCTGCGAAGCTCGATAAAATTAGAAGGGCAAAAAACCGTCATTCCCGGAATCTCCGCCAGAAACAACACATCAAAGCAACCATGATGCGTCTCACCGTCGGCTCCCACAAGACCCGCGCGATCCACTCCGAATACAACATGAAGCCCCTGTAACGAGACATCGTGAATCAGCATGTCATATCCGCGCTGCAAAAATGTGGAATAGACTGCAAAAACAGGGATCATTCCCTGCTTGGCCAGGCCAGCCGCCATCGAAACGCCATGCCCTTCGGCAATGGCCACGTCAAAAAAGCGCCGCGGAAATTCTTTTGCAAACGGACTCAGCCCTGTACCGTCGGCCATCGCCGCTGTTATGGCACATACTCGGTCATCTTTTGCAGCATAATCAGTCAAAGCCTTCCCGAACACAGAAGAAAAACTGGGGCCAGAAGCGTGCCTGACAAGTCCGGTCTCGGCATCGAAAGCACCCACGCCGTGAAATTTTCCGGGATCCTTTTCCGCAAAAGAATACCCCTTGCCTTTAATTGTATTGACATGGACTACCACGGGAGAATGCAATTCTCTGGCCCATTCCAACACATTACACAGCCGGTCAAGATCATGGCCGTCAATAGGCCCGAGATACGTAAAACCCATGTCTTCAAACAGGGTGCTTCCCGGCCAAAGCGTCTTTTTCAGCGAGGACTTCAGCTTATGATTAAAGCGATAAAGTGGATTCTTTATTGGCCTTTTCCCAAATAAGCTGCGATACCACTTCTTAAAGTGATAGTAGGCCGGCTTGCTGCGCAGCTTTGCCAAATGTTTGCTGACCGCGCCGACATTGGGGTTAATAGACATCCCATTGTCGTTCAGAATCACAATCATGGGCTCCCCGGAGGCTCCGGCATTATTCAGCCCCTCATAGGCCAGACCGCCGGAGAGGGCGCCATCTCCGATCAAGGCCAAGACGGAATAATTCTCGCTCATCAGAGTGCGAGCATGAGCCATACCCAGTGCCACGGATACGGAATTGGAAGCATGTCCCGCCACAAAGGCGTCGTGCTGGCTCTCATGTGGCTTTGGAAAGCCGGAGAGTCCTTCAAACTGGCGCAACGTATCAAACAGCGCCTGACGCCCTGTCAGAGCTTTATGCACATAGCACTGGTGCCCCACGTCAAACACCAGACGGTCTTTGGACGTATCAAATACACGATGGATCGCAACGGTGAGTTCGACAGCGCCAAGATTGGACGCTAAATGCCCGCCCGTCTTGGAAACATGCTCAATCAAAAAGCGGCGCAGTTCACCGCATAGTTGTGTCAACTCCTCCCGATCCAGCGCCTTTACGTCGGACGGAGAAGATATTCTTTCCAAAATCACAATGTACTCCTTTTCACATCTTACCGCCCTGAGCGATGAAACAGATGCAGCACCTTTCCCACTACAAATACCACCTGTGTGCTCTTTTCAATGGCAAAGGTCTTTCCCAGAGCCTTTCCGCCGATGGTCAGGCCGGAAATCAGAGCTGTCGCCCCAACGCTCAGCAGAACCGTGTGAAGATTCAGCGTAGATTGAATTCGGACAACAATCACGGCGGCCGTGGTTCCTGAAACAATGCCGCAGATATCTCCCACAACATCGTTGCAGAAGCTGCTGACATGGCTTGCTCTGCGAAGCAGGTGCAAAGCCTCCGATGCTCCGGGCTCACGGTGAGCGGCCATGGAATGAAACGGCCTTTCGTCCGCAGCGGTGACCGACACACCAATGATGTCAAACACAATGCCCAGCAGTATGAACAAAATCAGAACCAGAATTGCGATTGCGATTCCTGCTCCGGCAAGCAATGTTCCAGAGACAAGGCTGAGGACAGCGGAAAGAGAGATAGCAATGAAAAATATCCGCAATATCCATTGAAATTGCGGCATCGGTGCATTTTTTTTATTTCGTTTTCGCTTATGACTACCCAAACAGTGGGTCCTCCCACAAAGAAATTCAATACTTCTGCTAAAGCGGCGGCGGCAGAAAAAGTAAATCTTACGGCTTAGGTACGGGTAGGTTTTCCCTACGGTGCGCCTCTCGTTGCCGATGGAGGCGGTTTCCCTTTCAGCACCGTGTCGCGGCGTTGCCGTCCGCACGACCCGACTGCCACTTAGTCCGCACTGCAATCCTTTTTCTGCCCTCACGACAGCCTAGGTGTTTTCCACCACAGCCTGTCAGTCTCTTTAGCCTCTTTTGCAGATGGGGTTTCAGCAGGCAATAGCGGCCCCGCTCTGGCCAGAGCCAGGTCCGTTCAAATCCCACATTCACCGCATCCACGCAAGGCAGGCTACGTCTGCACACAGCATTACGGACGACACCGTCCGATGCACCGCATTGCAGGTTCACAATCTGCTTCGTACGCAGGCCGGAAATACCACAAGGGAGTACGTCCGCGCACAAGAGCAGGTCTCCACGGGAACAGGGTCGGGTTGACCATGCCATTGGAAATCGCCCTGAGCCCGCAAGCGCAAAATTACGCTTCCCCCCAGCACCCACCCAAAACTGGGCGTTTCAAGCAAGCACCAGAAGTTTCATCGATGTGCCCTTCAGAGGATTTTTAGGCCCTCCCTAGGAGACGACAGTTCTGACTAGGATACTGCGCCGCCGTTTAGCAAGATTCAGTATAACATGCTCTCAATAAATATACAACATATTCTGTATATACAAACTGTGAATTTTTTAGAGAAAAGCGGGGCAGGGTTTGTACCCTGTCCCGAATTGCGACTATTTGTCACGCTCGGCCAAAGAGTCGGCCAGCTTACAGAGAAATTCATGACCGGCAAGTGCTCCAACAGCGGTTTTGGCCGCGGCGGTACACATTCCCACAGCAGCGGTACAGCCCTCCAATCCCAGGACGTCCACGTAAGTGACCTTTCCCTCTTCTCTGTCTGAACCGATGGGTTTGCCAAAAGTTTCCTGCTGCCCCACCACGTCCAGAACATCGTCCCGGATCTGAAATGCCAGCCCCAGCTGCAGAGCATAGCTTCCTGCCGCCTCCCGCACGGATTCCGCAGCACCGGCAGCAGCGCAGCCAAGCAGCGCCGCGGCACGGATCATAGCCCCGGTTTTCAAGCGGTGTACGGTCAGCAGTTCCTGATGCGTCTTGGGTGCATGGAGTGTGTCCAAAACCTGCCCGGCAACCATTCCATCCGCACCCGCTGCTTGTGCCAATATCAAAGCGCAGTCTGCCCGGCGTTCCGCCGAGAGGTCTGGCGCCGTCAAAATCAAACGGAAAGCCTCCGGCTGCAGGGCATCTCCCGCCAAAACGGCCATGGTTTCACCATAAACCTTGTGATTGGTGGGCTTTCCGCGGCGCAGATCATCGTCGTCCATACAAGGCAGGTCATCGTGAATCAGCGAGTAGGTATGAACCAGCTCAAGGGCGCAGGCCACAGGAAGCGCCTTGTGCCACTCCATGCCCGACAGCCGAGCAAACTCCAGCGTCAGCACCGGGCGAATCCGCTTGCCGCCGGAAAGCAGGCTGTACCGCATGGCATCGTAGAGATCAGACCATTCCGGTCTGCCCGTGAACAAGCCGATCAGGTAATCCTCCACCGCCAGCCTGTATTCTTCGTAATGAGCTTCGTACGCCGCTTGCTCCATGCTTACTCCTCCGTGTCCTCAAAGGGCTGCTCTACCGGCGCACCGTCGGTGCCCTTCATCAGCTTCACTACTCTTTGCTCTGCCTGATCCAGCAGCTTTCCGCAGGAGGCAATCAGCTTTGTTCCCTCCTCAAACAACGCCAAGGAATCCGCCAGCTGGGCGTCTCCCTTTTCCAGCAAGGCAACAATCTCCTCCAGACGGGAGATCTGCTCTTCAAATGATTTTTCGTCGGTCTTCTTTGCCGTCATCCTTGTGTTCCTCCCTCTACAGTACATTGCAGGGTCCCTTCGCCCAACGTAATCTCCACGCGGCTGCCGATCGGCGCATCCCGATAACTCTTGAGGATG
>QKDF01000318.1 GCA_003245395.1 Clostridia bacterium | reverse complement strand
TTGGAGTTTTCACAAATTCTCGGGTTCTGGTTGAATTTTTTTCGGTGAAAGTTTATTTTGTTTCGGAATTCGGACAAGCACCCGCGTTCCTTCACCCAACCGGCTTTCAAAACTCAGACCGTAGCCCTCGCCGCAATATAGCCGCAGCCGCCGGTGGACATTCACCAGCCCCAGCCCGGTGTGACAGTCCTTGTAGATCCCCGCCCGCAGCGCCTCCAGCTGCTCGGGCGTCATGCCTGCGCCGTCATCCTCCACCGTCAGCAGGATATCCCCGCCTTCGGCCCGGCCGGTGATGGTGATGGTTCCGCCCTCTCGCTTACTGCGGATGCCGTGGTAGATGGCATTTTCCACCAGGGGCTGGAGTGTCAGCTTGGGGATGTAACAACCCAGCAGTTCCTCCGGGATGGAAATGCTGTAGCTCAGCACGTCCCGATAGCGGATCTGCTGGATCTCCAGATAGCTGCACACCTGCTTTTGCTCCGTCTCCAGCGTAATCACGTCCTGTCCCTTGCTCAGGGAGTTGCGGAAGAAGGACGACAGGCTGGTGACAATCTGCACCACCTCCTCATCCTTGTGCGTCTCGGCCAGCCAGATGATGGAGTCGAAGGTGTTGTAAAGAAAATGGGGGTTGATCTGAGCCTGGAGCAGTTCCATCTCCGCCCGGCGCAGGGCATCCTGATCCTCCTGCACATGGCGCAGCAGAGAAAAAATCCGCCCGGCCATCTCGTTGAAGCCGTCGTCCAGAGTGCGCAGCTCCCGGCTGTCCGTGTGCAGCGGCTCGACGGCAAAATCGCCGTGGCCCAATCGCTTTACCTTTTCACACAGCTGCTTGATCGGCCGGGTGATCCCTCTGGCAAAGCGCCAGGAGTACAACGCCAGAAAGACCACGATCCCCACCGCCGCCAGCACCGTGACTGCCACGGTGGTGTAAACCTGGTTGGTGATCTGCTGCTGGAGAATGGAAAGCTGTCGTACCTCGTCGTAGGTATAGTCGTGCATATAGGTCTGGATCAGCCCGGTGATGATGTCCACGTTTGTCTCCAGCTTGACCTGACGCTCGTCATAGCTGGAGGTATTCTCGATATCGATCATGCACTCGCTCAGGCGGTCGCACAGGTTCAGCATGCTGCGGATGCGCCACTCGTTTTCCTTGAGTGTGGTGGTCTTTTGCAGCTTGCGCAGGACGTCGCGGGCCTCCTCCACATCCTCCAGGGGCAGGTGGTCAGCATTACGGCTGCCGATGACGTAGTAGTACATCTTTTGATCCAGGTTTTTCTTGAAGTCATTGTTGAATTCGCCGGCGGTGTTGGCGTTTTGCAGGGCGTCGGTGTACTGGCTGTTGAAACGGTCGATGGTGTAAAGGAAAACTCCCGTCATCAGCACGTAGGGCACAATCAGCCCCGCCAGCAGAAAGCCAAGCCGCCGGCCCAGCGTGGCGGGGGGCTGCTTCTGCTTTTTATGAAAAAGTATTCGTTTCATGACACCTGGTTTTTCCCATTGCGGTAATCCCGCGGCGTGCAGCCGTTGGTCTTTTTGAACAGGAAGCTGAAGTAGTGCGGGTCGTTGTAGCCCACCTGGTAGGCGATTTCGGAGGAGTTCTCATTGGTGAAGCGCAGCAGCTCCTTGGCTTTTTCCATCCGCAGGTCGGTCAGGTGCTCCACAAAGGTCTTGCCCATCTGCTGACTGAACATGGCGCTGAAATGGGTGGCGCTGACCCGGGCCACCTTTGCCACTGCGTTGAGGCAGATCGCCGGATCGGCGTAGTGCTCCTCCATATAGCTCAGGGCCTTCTGCAGAGTCTGGCGGTACTGGCGGCTGACCGCCGTATCCCGGGCAGACAGGGCCGAGAGCAGCAGATCCCGTACGTAGCGCTTTGTCTCATTCAATGTCGTCAGGGCCCGGGCCAGATCCCGGCCGCCCGCCGCGGCGGGACAGCCCAGGTTCTTCAGGTATGCGTTGACTGTGAACTGAATGTTGAGCACCACATACTGCCGAAACAGCAGAGAGCGTACGCCCTCGGGGTCGAAAGAATCGAAATAATCCTCCACGAAGGAGTCCATGTCGTCCCTGTGGCCATTGATGAGAAATTTGGACACGATGCGCTGATCCATTTTGGCGGCATCCAGGTTGTTGGGGTCAAAGTCCACGGCATAAGGCTCCGTGGTCTGCCCCACACGCACGACCCGGTTGGGCGATCCCGTGTCCCGGTGCATCATGGCCCGGCGCACCGTGCGGTAGCACCCGGTCACGGAGCTGAGACGATGTACCGGCTCGCCCACCACCACGGACCAGTCCACGGACTGCTCCGCTGTCTTGCAGATTTCCCGCAGGCTCTCCACGCACGATTCCGTCAGGCGGCCGATGTCTGCCGTTTCCCCCTTGATGAGAAACACCAGCAGATCCACGCCGATGCTGAACAGCAGCAGGTTTTCATTTTCCGGGAAGCGGCGGCAGATCTCCTCCTGTACATCGGCCAGGGAGGCGGAATACTCCGTGTGCAGCGGGTCCTCCTCCAAAAGAAACAGCACGATGTTATAGCTTGGCGCCGCCAGATCCAGCCCCAGCCTCTGCGCCCGGTCCAGAATCTGGGACACGGACATCCGCCCGGAGATCAGCAGGTCGAAAAAGCCCCGCCGGGAAGAGGAAAGGTACTCCTGTACCTCCGTGTGGAACTGAGCCATGTAGTGGCTTTGGCGCTCGGCCTCCTCCCGCTGGGTGCGGATCTGGGCCAGGGCTTCGGTCAGCTGTGTCCGGGACAGCGGCTTGAGCAGATATTCGCTCACGCCGATGCTGATGGCCTCCTTGGCGTAGGAGAAATCGTCGTAGCCGCTTAAGATGATGATTGTGGTTTTGGGCAGCTCCTTGCGGATCAGGCGGCTTAAGGCCAGTCCATCCAGAAAGGGCATTTTGATGTCCGTGATTACGATATCGGGGCGCAGCTTTTGAATCAGGGGCCAGGCCAGTTCGCCGTCCGCCGCCTCTCCCGCGAAGGTGAAGCCGTAATCCTCCCAGGCAATCAGGGATTTGATGCCCTCTCGGATAACGCTCTCATCTTCCACCAGAAATACGCTGTACATAAAGCTGCCTCCTTTTCTGCCGGGAATCTCCGGCGGGGAATGTTGGCTTATCCGCACTCCGGACAGCGGAACAACAAGAAAATATTGCCAATTGTGGGGACGATGCAATTATAGCACAAAATGGCCCCCGCGGAACGACGGATTTTAGGGCGAAAACGATTGCCTCTAAAAATTCCGGCGCCCGCGGGGGCCCCGTGTTTCGCCCGGGGGCCCGCCGGGGCGGGTCAGGCAGAGAAATTGTATTTAGCGGCGGCATTCCCTGCCGGAGCCTCCCGGCAATGTGCTCCGGCGGACTTATTTTTGTCCGTAATAGGCGTTTTTGCCGTGCTTGCGCAGATAGTGCTTATCCAAAAGCTCCTGCTGCATGGGGCCGAGATTCGGTGTGAGCAGCATGGCGTGCCAAGCCATAAAGGCGACTTCCTCCAGCACCACGGCATTGTGGACAGCCTCTTTGGCGTTCTTGCCCCAGGCAAAGGGGCCGTGGCTGTGAACCAAGGCGGCGGGAATCTGCATGGGATCGCGGCCTGTGAAGGTCTCCACAACGACTTTGCCCGTCTCCAGCTCGTAATGGCCCGGTGCGCCGCCGATTTCCTCCGGCGTCATCTTGCGGGTGCAGGGGATCTCGCCGTAAAAGTAGTCCCCCTGGGTGGTGCCCAGCGCCGGGACGCCCCGCCCCGCCTGGGCAAAGGTGGTGGCCCAGCGGCTGTGGGTGTGGACAATACCGCCCACGGCGGGGAAACTGCGGTAAAGCTCCAGATGGGTGGGCAGATCGGAGGAGGGGTTCAGCGTTCCCTCCACGGCTTTGCCGGATTCCAGATCCACCACAACCATGTCCTGCGCCGTCATCACGTCGTACTCTACACCGGAGGGCTTGATGACCACCAGGCCCCGGCTGCGGTCGATGCCGGAGACGTTGCCCCAGGTGAAGGTAACGAGTCCGTATTTGGGCAGTTGAAGATTGGCCTGCCAGACCGCCTCTTTCAGTTCTTCCAGCATGACACGGCCCTCCTCAGCGCAGTTTCCACATCAGATCGGACAGGGCCAGCTGCCGCTCCAGGGCGGGAATCGTGGTCTCCGCGTCGATGTGGACGAATTCCATGCCCATGATCCGGGCCCAGTCCTCCATCTGCTCCGCCGTCACGTCGTAGGAGAGCACCGTATGGTGCGCGCCGCCGGCGGTGATCCAGGCCTCCACACCGGTGAGCAGGTCGGGCTTGCCGCGCCACATCACCCGAGCCACCGGCAGGTTGGGCATTTCATAGATGGGCTTAATGCACTCAATGTCCTGGCACAGCAGCCGCATCCGGCCGCCCATGTCGATCAGGCTGAGCACGATGGCCGGGCCCTCATGCCCCTCGAACACCAGACGGGCCGGGGCTGCTTTGCCGCCGATGCCCAGAGGATGCACCTCGATCCGGGGCTTTCCCGCGGCGATGGTGGGGCAGACCTCCAGCATGTGGGCGCCCAGACTGCACTCCTCGCCCTGCGTCAGGTCATAGGTGTAGTCCTCCATGAACGCCGTTCCGCCGCCTTTTCCTTCGCCCATGGCCTTGACCACTGCGGTGAGCGCCGATGTCTTCCAGTCCCCCTCGGCGCCGTAGCCGTAGCCGTCCTCCATCAGACGCTGGGACGCGAGACCGGGGAGCTGCTCCAGGCCGTAGAGATCCTCAAAGGTGTTGGTAAAGGCGCTGCAGCCCTGCTCGGTCAGCAGGCGGCGCATGGCCAGCTCCTCTTTCGCCTGATACCGCACGGAGGCCAGGTCGTCGGTGGCCATATCGTATTTTTCCGCGTACTCTTTCATCAGGGCGTCCACATCCGCGTCGGACACGGCGTCCACATAGTCCTTCATAAGTCCCACGGGCCAGGTGTTCACCTGCCAGCCCAGCTTGATCTGGGCCTCCACCTTGTCACCCTCGGTCACGGCGACATAGCGCATGTTGTCCCCAAAGCGCAGAACCTTGAGTCCGCGGCTCACCGCCGCGCCCACGGCGGTACGCATCCAGCTGCCCAGACGATCCTGGGTGGACGCATCCTGCCAATAGCCCGCGATCACCTTCCGGGGCAGGCGCAGCCGTGCGCCGATGAAGCCGTGCTCCCGGTCGCCGTGCGCCGCCTGGTTCAGGTTCATGAAGTCCATGTCGATCTCACGGTCGGGGATCTGGCGGTTGTACTGCGTGGCCAGATGGCAGAAGGGCTTTTGCAGATCACGCAGTCCGTCGATCCACATTTTGCTGGGGCTGAAGGTGTGCATCCAGGTGACCACACCGGCGCAGCGGTCGTCAAAGTTCGCCTGACGCATGACGGCGGTGATCTCCTCGGGCGTCTTGGCCGTCAGATTGTAGACCAGGCGGCAGGGCAGGACGCCGGAGGCGTTCATTGTCTCTGCCATCTCGGCAGCACGGCGATCCACAGTCTCCAGCACCCCGGGGCCGTAAAGGGATTGGCTGCCCACCACAAACCAGAATTCATACTCCTGCAGTTTCATTTGAAAAAACTCCTCTCACTTCATAGCTTCCACGGCGGCCCGCTCTATGGCGAGACCCCGGGCGTAGTGTTCCATAAAGACCGTGAAACCGGCCTGATCGGCTGGGTCGGGATTCAGCGTTTCCGCCGCGCTTTGCGCAAAGACATGCTGCGTCAGGTATGCTTCCAGCGGTTCATCCGGTTTCCGGCTCATCAGAAAGTCGGCCAGCAGGGCGATGCCCCACGCGCCGCCCTCTCCGGCGGTCTCCATCACCGTCACCGGCGCGCCCATGGCCGCGGCCATGAGCCGCTGGCCCACGCCCTTCGTGCGGAAAAAGCCGCCGTGACCCAGCAGGCAATCCAGCTGAACCTGCTCGCCCATCAGAATGTCCATACCCAGCTTCAGTGTGCCCATCGCGCCGAAAATCTGCGCCCGCATGAAGTTGCCCAGGCTCAGGCGGCTGTCCGGCATCCGGGCGAAAAGCGGCCGGCCCTCGGCCAGGTTTGTAATGGGCTCTCCCGCGAAGTAATTGTACGCCACCAGCCCGCCGCAGTCGCTCTCACCGTCCAGCGCCGCGCGGAACAGCGTGCCGAACAGGCGATCCTCGTCCACGGGTGCGCCCAGGGCCTCCGCCGCCTCCCGGAACAGGCCGGCCCAGGCGTTCAAATCCGAGGTGAAGTTGTTGCAGTGCACCATGGCCACCGGCGCACCTGCGGGGGTTGTGACCATGTCGATCTCCGGATAGACCCGGGAAAGGGCCTGCTCCAGCACGATCATGGCGAAGATGGACGTGCCCGCCGAGACGTTGCCC
>QKDF01000018.1 GCA_003245395.1 Clostridia bacterium | reverse complement strand
GTCGTGCTGCAGCACGCCCTTCTGGGTGCTGTCCACCACAATGAAATCCTCCTCATGCTCCATCAAAAGTCCCACCACCGAGGATTTGGGCAGAATGGTAAAAATCCGATCCGCAATCCGGCGGTGCTCCTCTCGGTTCGTCAGGGATTTCTGAAAACCGGGGCCATCGTTGTTGTAAACCGCCTGCAGGCGGTTTTGAATGGCTCGTCCACAGTTGACGGCACTGTACACCGCCAGATTGCCCCCCTTGGAGTGTCCGCCGAAGCGCAGCTTCCGCCCACGGTACCGTCCCGCAACCCGCCGGACATAGTCCACCGCGCGCCGCTGGGCCGGAACCTCGTCCTGAAGGGCCATATTGAAGTTCTCCTTCCACCCCACAAGGGTATCGTCTGTTCCACGGAAAGAAAGATACACAGAGTGATCCGGCAGCTCCACCGCCATGGCGGCAAACTGCTCCGTCCGCTCCTCGTCCAAATGCTCCTCATAGCAGTTGAGGAGCAAATCCCCGAATCGGGCAGTGGACTGCATTTTTTTCAGCATGGCGGGAATTTCCGCCGGAACCAAAACGCTCCCCTCCAGAATTTTATCACGGCCTGACGCAAAATAGGCGTCTGCCGCCTCTCGCAGCGGCATCCCGCCTCCGCTTTCGGGCGCGGATATGATGGTCTTTAAATCCACAAAAGACAGTTCTGCCAGGATCAGATTGTCCACCTCGTTAAATGGGGATTGCTCAAAAGTCAGATCTCCCCGCCAATCCAGATAATCCATGATGTTGGCCATTAGAACCACCCCTTCAGGCTCTGTTTCAGATTGAGCACAGTATACACGCATTTTTTCCGTTTGAAAAGAGGTCTATCCGGGACGGGCCGTTCATAGGCTGTACCATCTTATACAGTCAGAGGTGTACAGCATGGCAAATGAACAAAGCCGCAACGAGGTGGAACTGTGCGGCACGGTATGTTCCGCGCCGGCCTTTTCCCACGAAAACCACGACTGCCAGTTTTATGGCTTCCAGCTTCAGGTCCTTCGTCTCTCCGGGCAGGCGGACACGCTGCCCATTCTGGTCACCACGCCTATGGTGGATTGCCTGTGCGCAGGAAAGTGTGTCCGTATTCTGGGGCAGCTGCGTTCCTTCAACAACAAAAGCGGAGAGGGCAGCCGTCTGGTGTTGACCGTTTATGCCCTGACCATAGAGCCTTGGGCCGGAGAGCCGGTCAACCGGGTTATTCTGAGGGGCGCACTGTGTAAACCGCCCACGCTGCGGCGCACCCCGCTGGGCCGCAGTATCTGCGACGTAATGCTGGCGGTAGGGCGGCGATACGGACGTGCCGACTATCTGCCGGTGATCGCCTGGGGGCAGCTGGCACAGACGATCAGCCATCGGGAAGTAGGCACCACTTTGGCAATTGAAGGCCGGTTTCAAAGCCGGATGTACACAAAACTCACCGAACAGGGACCCGTGCAGCGCACGGCCTATGAAGTATCGGTGATGCACCTGCTGGATGAATAAAAATGCGGCGCACGGATTTTTCCGTGCGCCGCATTTTTATTGATGACGCGCCGTTTGATAGTCATCTCCCCTATGATAGAAGGGGCAGCTCTGCGTTCCGCCCCGGAGGAATCGCTCCATCTCGTCTTCGTCCAAATCCACATCGCAGAAATAGGAGTCCGTCTCCTCGTCATAGTTGTAATAGACGCACTCCTCGCAGTTTGTTGCCATCCGTTTCACCTCCGCAGCAAAAGCTCATAAAGACCCTCTGTCTGAAGCCTGCGGCGGATCATCAGTTCCTCCACCGCAGGACGCGCCTCCGGCGGCGCCATCCAACACATTCCGCATCCCGCGGTAATGCTTCTGGGGACAGGGATCAAACGCCCCGGCACCCCCTCTTCCCGGCAGGCCTTTTCCATGGCCATGGCGCCTGCGGTGGTGCCAAAGGTCACAATCAGCTTCTTTTCTTCCATCCTACCGCTCCCGTGCCAATTCCGCCACAGCCCGTGCAGCGGCGCCTGTCTCCGCTTTCGTATTGAACCACGCCCACGAAAACCGCACGGTGCCCTGCGCCTCCGTACCCAAGGCTCGGTGCATCCGTGGCGCACAGTGCGCACCTGGGCGGGTGGCAATCCCGAACCGCTCTGCCAAATCGTCGGAAACCTCTCCGCTGTCCCAGTTGGACAGATTCAGCGATACCACCGGTACACGGGGTGTCCCGTCCCAGTCTCCGTAAACTGTCACGCCGGGAAGCAGCCGCACCTGTTCGTAAAACTGCCGGGCCAGAGCCAGGTCATGCTCCCGCACGGCTTCCACTCCCGTCTGCTCCAGCCAGTCCAGCGCCGCAGACAGCCCCGCCAGCCCATGCCCGTTGAGCGTACCGGCCTCCAGGCGGGTGGGGTACTCCGGGGGCTGCGTCTCCAGATAGCTGTGCACGCCGGAGCCACCCACTTTCCAGGGGCGGATCTCCAGTCCTTCCCGGATGCACAGTCCACCCGTTCCCTGCGGGCCGTACAGGCCCTTATGCCCGGTAAAGCACACCACGTCGATGTGCTGTTTCACCATATCCAGCGGCAGCAGTCCCGCCGACTGAGAGGCATCCACCACCAGGATCAACCCATGGGCATGGGCAAACGCGCTTACCCGGGTAATATCCACCGCATCTCCCGTCACATTGGACGCATGCGTACATATCACGCCCCGGGTGTTTGGGCGGATGACTTTTTCCAAGTCGTCCAGATCAATGCGCCCCCGGCTGTCGGCAGGCAGGAAGCCGACCTCGCCGCCCTGCGCCCGCAAACGGTACAGCGGGCGCAGAACAGAGTTGTGCTCCAGATCCGTGGAGATCACATGGTCGCCGGGCCCGAACAGTCCCGCTATAGCGATGTTCAGCGCCTCGGTGGAATTGGCGGTAAAACACACATGGTCGGGCCGTGGACAGCCCACCAGCGCCGCAACCTGCTCCCGGGTCTGATAAATCACCCGGGCGGCGGTCAGCGCATCATCATGTGTCCCCCGCCCGCTGTTTCCGAAATCGCTCATGGCCTCCGTCACCGCCCGGGCTACGCAGGGCGGTTTCGTGCGGGTAGTGGCGGCATTGTCCAGATAGATCACGGCTTGATCACCTTGCCCGCCTTCGCCAGCGTCTCCACAATATCATACATATTTGTAACGGAGCCCACTTCCAACTGCTCCGTCAGTCCGTAAAAATTCAGACAGGTTCCGCAGGTGCGGATCTCCACGCCCTTTTCCGCCATGGCCTTCAGGTCATCCAAAGAATCTGATCCCTTGCAGGTCAGATGTGCGCCCCCGTTATAAAAAAGGATGGTTTTGGGCAGAACAGGTAATTGGCCTACAGCAAACAGGAACCCCTTCATCAGCGTACGGCCCAGGTCGTCGCTTCCGCGCCCCATCGTCTGGGAATCCACAGCCACCACCAGCCCGCTTCCGTCAGAGGCAGGTACCTCGCAGGTATAGTCCTCCGGATTCAGCTCAATCGGGCTCACCGGCGCGGCAACCTCCATCGTCACGGCCCAAAGTTTTTCCCCCCGCCGCTCAGATGAGGCACTCAGATGATGTCCCGAAGCCATCCGCTGGAGATTCTGCACGGCAATCTCGTTATCCACCAGGACCTCCAATGTACCAGGCTCACGCATCTCCTGAAGGGCCCTGGTTGCCTTTACCACAGGAACGGGGCACTGATCGCCCACGGCATTTACAGTCACTTGCTTCATCACTTTTACTCCTTTCGACACTGCGGCCGCTAATCTCTGCTTTCATTTTAGACGGCTTCCGCTTAAAAAGCAACGGTTGTTTTTTTCATAGAATAACCATCGTGCAGCAAAATGACGGTGCCGGTTGAACTGTTCCCCCAGCATTTTTTGTATTCTCTATATTTTTTTCGATTTTCTTGACAGTTCTGCTCTTTTCGACGTAGAATATCTATCATCTGATTGTATTGCGAGGTTTAGCCCCATGAAAAGACCGTTTGTGACGCAGCAGCAGCTGCAGGACATTGTGTCCCGGTATCCCACTCCATTCCATATTTACGATGAAAAGGGAATCCGGGAAAATGCCCCCCGCCTGAAGGCAGCATTCTCATGGAATCCTGGCTATCGGGAGTATTTTGCCGTGAAGGCCACCCCCACTCCGGCCATTTTGAAGATTCTCAAAGAAGAGGGCTGCGGATGCGACTGCTCCTCCCTGACGGAACTGATGACGGCCGACCGCTGCGGTATCCGGGGTGAGGACATCATGTTCTCTTCCAACAACACGCCTGCGGAGGAGTTCGTGCTGGCGGACAAGCTGGGCGCGGTGATCAACCTGGACGACATCACCCATGTGGAATTTCTGGAGCAGACCATTGGCCATATTCCCGAAAAGATCTCCTGCCGGTATAATCCCGGCGGCGTTTTCACCCTTGGAGAAACGCGAGAGGGCTTTCAGGTAATGGACAACCCCGGTGATGCCAAGTACGGCATGACCCGGGCCCAGATCGCCCAAGCCTATCAAATGCTGCGGGAAAAAGGTGCCAAAGAGTTTGGCATTCACGCCTTTCTGGCCTCCAACACCCTGTCCAATTCGTATTATCCCTCCTTGGCCCGCATTCTGTTTCAGCTGGCAGTGGAGCTCAAGGAGGAAACCGGCTGTCATATCACTTTCATCAACCTCTCCGGTGGCATAGGCATCCCCTATCTGCCCGACCAGCCGGAAAACGACATCGCCGTGATCGGTGAAGGTGTGCGGCAGGCCTACGAGGAAATCCTGGTGCCCGCCGGTATGGGAGATGTGGCTCTGTGCACGGAGCTGGGCCGGTTCATGCTGGCTCCTTACGGCCATCTTGTCACCACGGCTGTCCACGAAAAGCACATTTATAAGGAGTATATCGGTGTGGACGCCTGCGCCTGCAACCTGATGCGTCCCGCCATGTACGGTTCCTATCATCACATCACCGTGATGGGTAAGGAGGACGCCCCCTGTGATCACAAGTATGATGTGGCCGGCAGCCTGTGTGAAAACAACGATAAATTCGCCGTGGATCGGATGCTGCCCAAGATTGACGCAGGAGATCTGCTGGTGATCCACGACACCGGCGCCCACGGCTTTTCCATGGGCTATAACTACAATGGCAAGCTGCGCTCGGCAGAACTGCTGCTGCGTGAGGACGGTTCTGTGGATCTGATCCGCCGCGCCGAGACGCCGGACGATTACTTCTCCACCGTGGTCTGGTAAACAATATCATCAAGAACGGCCCGGTTCCGCATCGCGGAGCCGAGCCGTTTCCTTTTGCCATTATCCAAGCAGTACCAGCCGCACTGCGGAAGCCACGCCGCCTGCCAGCAGGAGCAAGAGCGCCGCCTGACCCAAAAGTCGGTTGCCGGACATATCCTCTCCGTTTTCCCTGCGGTATGCCAGCATGGTCATCAGCGTCCATACTCCGACGAGAAAGGCCAGCGCCGTTCCAACGGCAATCACCATCGAAGGCACCCCGGCCGCCTGGCTCGCAAAGCAGAACACCAGGCCAACGGCGGAGATGGTGCTCCCCACGTCAATCCGTTTCTTTTTCGTCTTTTCTTGGTTCATTTGCCGTCCTCCCTTAATATCCGTTGACGATTACATCCAGTACTTTTCCGGCCACAGTGCCAGCCACGGAGGCGCCGCCGCCGCCGTTTTCCACCATCACCACAAAGGCATAGGGCGCGTCCTCATTACGCAGAAAGCCGGTAAACCAGGCATTGGGCTTTTTGCCTCCCCCTACCTCGGCGGTGCCGGATTTGGCGCACAGGTCCATGTTGGGAAACCGCTCGGTGCCGTAGGTCTCTTTGACGTTATTGGCCATCAGATCAGCCAGGGCCGAAGCAGTATCCGAGTTGATCAGCACTCCCGTTTTATGCCGGAGGTTCAGCGAGGCGGGCAGTCCCAACGCATCCACTGTTTTCAGGATGAGCCGCGGCTCCGCCGCCTGTCCTCCGGAGGCGATGGCCCCCATATATACCATCAGGGCGCAGGGATTCACCGCGTCATGGTACTGCCCCACGCCGGCCCAGCCCAGCTGTGTATCGGTGATACCGTCAAAGTCGAAGGTTCCTTTTGCCGTGGGCAGGCCGCTGACAGAGTAGCTGCTGGTCAACCCCGCCTTCTCCGTATACGCTTTCAGTGTATCAGCGCCCAGTTCGTCGGCAATCTGCGCGAATACCACATTGCAGGAGTTGGCCATGGCCTGCTCGAACGTCTCCGTCCCATGGGCGGCAGAACAGGTAATCGTCTCTCCGCCGATCTGGACGGAACCCGCGCAGGTCCAGGTTTGTGACGTCAGATCCGGGATCTGCTCCAAGGCGGCGGCGGCCGTAACCGTCTTGAATACCGAGCCC
>QKDF01000240.1 GCA_003245395.1 Clostridia bacterium | reverse complement strand
CCACACTGTCCACAGTCAGCGTCACCGTCCCGCCAATGGACAGCGTCCCGCTCTGGATGGAGCAGATGACATCCACGCCGGGTTCGGTGGTGCCGGTGGTATGCTTGGCATTGAAATCGTGGGTATAAAGATAGATGCCGCCCGTAGACACCCGCGCCTTATTGACGGCAGCCAAATTACGGATCACCTCCGTAGTATAGCCGGTGGAATCCGCTCCCTGATAGCCCAGGTCTGCGGAAATCGTCAGGGTGGGCTTGCCCAGTACGGCGGTTCCGTCCGCCCGGAAGCCGATGGCATAATAGCCGCCGTCGCTGGCCTTCAGCTCTCCGCCTGTCACCATCAGCCCAATGGGCAATCCGGTGGATGTATTATAAAAGTCGCCGTTGATTCCGGCTACCACGCGGTATCCCTGACTCTCCAGGGCCGCGGCCGTGGCGGAAACCGTATTGCAGTCGGTCAGCGCTTCGCCGTAAGTGACCATTGGGGTCACAGCCGTATTGGGCTGATATGTAATCAGATTTTCAGTCCGCAAGTCGGAATAGGTGCTGCTCCAGAATACATCCTGGGAAAGATAGGTTCCCTGGTGAACCTGCGTTTCATTAGAAACCAAGTCATTCCCCAGGGCATCGGACGCAGCGGCGGGTACACTCAGCGCCGCCAGCAAAGAGATTGTCAGTGCACAGGTGCAGATTCGGCGCAGGAAAATTTTCATGATTGCCTCCATCGTAACTTTCAGTGGTCAACATAACAACAAATCAATGACAGCATAGCATGTTCGGACACAAAAGTAAATGCGGTTTCCTGCTGTCTCGCTGGGAAATAGAGGAAACCGCACGGCTGTGCCGCACCTATTAGAAAAGACGCTGCGGAAGGAAAAAAGTTGCATTCTTTTTCCCAAATGTTATAATTTTTATCAGATGGCACAATTTGCGGCCCGATCGGCTCAGAAGGAGGAACCCATGAACGAAAAAAGCCAATATGTCTGCCCCAAGTGCGGCTGTCAGCACTACGAGCATGACCAGTTTCAGGCCACCGGCGGAAACTTTGCCAAGATTTTCGACATCCAGAACAAACGCTTCATCACGGTTTCCTGTACCAACTGCGGTTATACGGAAATCTATAAGGCGCAGACCTCCGACGGATGGAACATCCTTGATTTTCTGATGAACTGAACCGGCAGGCAGGCGGAGCCGCAGATAGCTGCGGCTCCGCCTGCTTTTCTGTGCTGTTTTCAGTTCAGTTCCACCCGAAAGTCCCCTCGGACCCGGGCCTCTTCCCGGCGCTTTTTTTCTTCCCCCAAAGCGTCCAGCATCCCGCCGATGATCTGGTTGGAAACCAGGAACCCCGTGGGCGTCAGGTGCCAGCCGTCCCCCTCTTCCACAGCGTAACCTGCCTGACGGCACTGCTCCAGAAACGGCAAAAAGCAGTCAAACCGACGGCGGAAGCGGTTTTCAAACTCCTTCGGCTGCAGTCCCCGGACTGTCCGCAGTCCCAGCATAATCCACTCCGTATCCCGATCCAAAGCGGGAATGCACTCGCTCTCCGACAGCATGGGCGACCCATCGGTGACTCCGCGGATATATCCGTCCAAATCCCGCGCATAGGCAAAGCGGACACCACCGAAGTCCGAGTGCGCACCGGGTCCAAAGCCGGCGTACTCCTGCAGCGTCCAGTATTTCATGTTGTGACGGGATTCATAGCCTGGCCGGGCAAAATTGGAGATCTCATACTGGCGAAAACCGTGGCGAAACAAATAGTCCACCGTCCACAGGTACATCTCCGCCTGAATTTCATCCCCGGGCAGGCAGGCATCGTCCTGCCGCGCAAACAGGGGCGTGCCCTCCTCCACCTTCAGCCCGTAACAGGACAGGTGAATAGGTGCCAGGTCCACCGCGGCGGTCAGATTATGTTTCCAATCCTCCAGGCTCTGGCCCGGCAGACCGTAAATCAAATCCAGCGAAAAATTCGTCAGCTTGGCCTTTCGGATGGCCTCCACAGCCTGACGCACCTGGTCAAAGCTGTGAATACGGCCGATTTCCCGGAGCTCTTCTTCCCGGGCAGACTGCATCCCCAGAGACAGGCGGTTGAAGCCATCCCGGCGCAGGCGGCGCAGCTCTTTCCAGTCCCCGGCAGACTCGGGATTCGCCTCCAGGGTGATCTCCGCGTCCGGCGCAATATGATACCGTTTGCGGATAACCTTTAGAATCTGGTTCAGCCGCTTTTCCCCCAGCAGGCTGGGCGTGCCGCCCCCAAAGTAAATTGTGTCCACCGTATGGCGCTCCGCCCGGGGCGCCACCTCCGTCAGATGTGCTTCCAGCGCCGCGACATATGTATCTATTTTATTTTCGGCTCCCGCCAGAGAGTAAAAATCGCAGTATGCGCATTTCTTCCGGCAGAAGGGGATATGAATGTAAAGTCCCAAAGGTTTTCGTTCTGTTTTCATTTGTTTACACCGCTTTTCCTGATGTTGCATCCGTTCGGTATTCTATCTTCTTTTCTCCTTTTTTGCAAGGCGGATATTTTTGATTTCCGTGGGAGAAACTAGGAAAAATTTGTGGGAGGCGCTCTGATGGAAATTACACCGGAGGAATATAAGCAGCTGGTTAAGGAAAAGGCCAAAAAATCCCCCATTGTGAAAAACATCATTCTGGCATTTATCATCGGGGGACTGATCTGCGTAGTGGGACAGCTGATCCAGAACGGCTGGGCGGCCGCAGGACTGGAAAAAGAGGATGCCGGAACCGCCGGCTCCTGCACACTGGTCTTTTTGTCCGCGCTGTTCACCGGACTGAACCTATATAATAAATTGGCAAAATACGGCGGTGCAGGCACACTGGTGCCCATTACAGGGTTTGCCAACGCCGTGGTCTCCCCGGCCATCGACTTCAAAAGCGAAGGCATGATCACCGGTATGGCTGCCAAAATGTTTTTGATCGCAGGGCCGGTGATTGTGTTTGGAACCCTTGCCAGCGTTCTTTATGGCGTGATTCTGATGCTCATGCGGCTTTTATAAAGAACCCATCTCACAGGCGCCGGAAAGGGAACTCCTCTCCGGCGCCTGTTTCGCGCCGTGCTTGAGATTTTTACAAGTTTTTGTTCCGAAAGCCGCGGCAGGAATTGCACTGCCCGCCGGATTCTGATATGATCGGAAAATCAGGAAAGGACTCTGCATCCAGCGGCCCGCGGGGTATTGCGCTCATAACGTATCCCCTACTCAGGAACCCCCTTGCCATTCCACATTGATTTTTTATGCAAAAGACAGCTGTGTGGGTCTTTGGTCTTTTCCGCATTCGGTAATAATCTTTGAAAAAATGCCGATTTTCAGGAGATTTGGGCCCCTTGTGGATGATTCTGTGGAAAACTCGAAAAACCCTTTGAAACGGGAGACTTTTTGTATGAATTTCGTCCGGCGGCCCTTTTGGAACATTTTGGGTTGCCTCCATCTTTTTATGTATTTTTCGCTGATTTCCATGTTAACATAACAGTGTGGAAAACTGTGTGGAAAATGTGAAAAACCCTGAAATATGAACAGAGTGTAAAGGTGACATGAAAATTATGGGAATGGCTGTTCGGGAACATTCGGGACATAAATGCTGTCCTTCCAGGGGCCGGCCTTGAAATTTTGCCGATTTTATGGTAGGATGTTCTCAATTTACCAAAGGGAGGCCCACGGCTTTCCGGGCAAAGAAAGGAAACACGCAATGGCAGTGAAGAAAGACTATGGCAACGAGAGTATTTCGTCTTTGAAAGGTGCAGACCGGGTGCGGAAACGCCCCGGCGTTATTTTCGGGTCCGACGGACTGGAGGGCTGCGAGCACGCGGTTTTTGAAATCCTTTCCAACGCCATTGACGAGGCTCGGGAGGGCCACGGCACGCTCATCACTGTCACTCGCTTTGCCGACCGCTCCATCCAGGTGGAGGATCAGGGACGCGGCTGCCCGCTGGACTGGAACGAAAAGGAGCAAAAGTTCAACTGGGAGCTGGTGTTCTGTGAGCTGTATGCCGGCGGAAAGTACAACAATACCACCGGGGACAACTATGAATACGCCTTGGGCCTCAATGGTTTGGGCGCCTGCGCCACCCAGTATGCCTCCCGATATATGGATGTGACCGTCCGCCGGGACGGAAAGAAATACACCCTGCACTTTGAGCAGGGTGAAAACATGGGCGGACTGCACGAGGAGCCCACGGATACCGGAAAAAAGACCGGCTCCACCATCCGCTGGCTGCCCGATCTGGACGTCTTCACAGACACGGCTATCCCGGCGGATTACTTCACCGACGTTATGAAGCGTCAGGCCGTGGTCAACGCCGGCGTCACGTTCCGCTTCCGCAATGAGACAGCGCCGGGAAAATTCGAGACCACCGACTTTTTCTATGAAAACGGTATTGTGGACTATGTGACTGAGCTGGCGGGCGAGGGCAGCCTCACCGCGCCGGTTTTCTGGGAGGCTGAACGCCGGGGCCGGGATCGGGAGGATAAGCCGGAGTACAAGGTGAAGCTGTCCGTGTCCTTCTGTTTCAGCAACCGGGTAAACCTCATTGAGCACTATCACAACTCCTCCTGGCTGGAACATGGCGGCAGCCCGGAAAAGGCGACTAAGTCCGCCTTTGTCTACGGTCTGGACGCATATCTGAAGCAAAACAACAAATATCAAAAAAGCGAGAGCAAAATCACCTGGAACGATATCGAAGACTGTATCGTCCTGGTATCCAACAACTTCTCCACCGCCACTTCCTATGAAAACCAGACGAAAAAGGCTATTACCAATAAATTCGTCCAGGAGGCCATGACAGAGTTCCTCCGTTCCAACATGGAGGTCTATTTCATCGAAAACCCCTTCGATGCGGAGAAGATCGCCGAGCAGGTGCTCATCAACAAGCGCAGCCGGGAAAGCGCGGAAAAAGCCCGCCTTAACATCAAAAAGAAACTCTCCGGCAGCATCGACATCGCCAACAGGGTGCAGAAGTTTGTGGACTGCCGCTCCCGGGACGTGGAAAAGCGGGAAATCTATATCGTGGAGGGCGACTCCGCTCTGGGCAGCGTCAAACTCAGCCGGGACGCGGAATATCAGGGCATCATGCCTGTCCGGGGCAAAATCCTCAACTGTCTGAAGGCGGATTATGCCCGGATTTTCAAAAGCGAGATCATCACGGATTTGATGAAAGTTCTTGGCTGCGGCGTGGAGGTCAAGGATAAGCATGTGAAGGATCTGGCGTCCTTCGATCTTTCCAATCTGCGCTGGAACAAGATCATCCTGTGCACCGATGGCGACGTGGACGGCTTCCAGATCCGCACGCTGATCCTGACGATGCTCTACCGCCTGACTCCCACCCTGATCCGGGAGGGATACGTTTATATCGCGGAGACGCCCCTGTTTGAGCTCAACAGCGGAGACAAGACCTGGTTTGCTTACTCCGACAAAGAAAAAAATGATATTCTTAAAACATTGGAAGGGAAAAAGGTCAAGGTAGACCGCTCCAAAGGTCTGGGTGAAAATGACCCTGACATGATGTGGCTGACCACCATGAACCCCCAAACCCGCCGCCTGATCCGGGTCCAGCCCTCCGATCTGGAGGAGACCTCCCGGGTATTTGATCTGCTGCTGGGGGACAACCTCCAGGGACGCAAGGATCATATTGCCGAAAACGGCTACAAGTATCTGGAGCTGGCGGACATCTCCTGATCCAATTTTCAAACCTCCGGATTCGCACATCGCCGGTATGATTCAAGATATCGGATCGCCCTGCCGCGCCGGAAGCTGACACTACTCCGCAGCCGTGCCGCACCTCCGCACTTTTCCTGCGGCGCCTCAAGTTCCAAGATAAGGACGGGATTCCATGCCAAAGAAAAAACAACCCGAACCGGGCAAATTAAACAATGACAATCCCAACGTGCTGGGGCTTCACGCCCAGGTGGTGGAACAGCCCATCACCGACACGCTGGAAGTCAACTATATGCCCTACGCCATGAGCGTGATCGTCTCCCGGGCGATTCCGGAGATCGACGGCTTTAAGCCCTCCCACCGCAAGCTGCTCTACACCATGTACAAGATGGGCCTTCTCACCGGGCCCCGCACCAAATCCGCGAATATCGTGGGCCAGACCATGCGCCTCAACCCCCACGGCGACGCGGCCATCTATGAGACCATGGTGCGTCTCTCCCGGGGCTACGGTGCCCTGCTGACGCCGTTTGTGGAGTCCAAGGGCAACTTCGGCAAGGTCTACTCCCGGGATATGGCCTACGCCGCCTCCCGGTATACGGAGGCCAAACTCGCCCCCGTCTGTGCCGAAATTTTCCGGGACATCGACGCGGACACGGTGGACTTCATCGACAACTATGACAACACCATGAAGGAGCCAGCCCTGCTGCCCACCAC
>QKDF01000200.1 GCA_003245395.1 Clostridia bacterium | reverse complement strand
GAATGACCAAAAACGCGTGGGGGTCGATGGTATGGACAGCGTGACGCAATTCCTCAATCTCGTATTTGGACAAACACACGAAAAGCACATAGACATTTTCACCGGTATAAGCGCCGGTTCCGGGCCAGTAGGTGACGCTGCGGCCGATCTTTTCGATAATAAACTGGGCCAGGTCATCCTGGTGATTGCGGGTAAAGATGGTAGCCTGCACAAAAATATTCTGCTGGTGCATCCGATCCATTACCATGGCAGTAAAGAAGTTGTAGATTACGGAATAGATGGCCACCGACGGGGCGAACAAGAACAGGCACGCCCCATAAAGGAGGGCGTTGAATACCAGACTGAACCGGCCCACGGTCAGCCCCGAGTTTCCCTTTGACAGGCACAGGCCCACAATATCCAGCCCGCCGCCCGAGCAGCCGCAGGTCAGCACAATGCCCGCAGCCACGCCGGTGATAATGCCGCCCAGCAGACATGAGGTAAGCGCATCGGCCACAATGGGTGTTGTGGGTACGGGGATTACGCTGTAAAACAAAGAGAAAGCGGTGGCGCATACCAATGTCCGAATCACCAGGCCGCGGCCCAAGGTTTTCCACGCATAGAGCAGGATTGGGATGTTCAATATAAAATACAAGATGCCAGCCACGTCGTACCGCCCCCAACTGATATGGAGGTATGTGGATAAAAGCGTGCGGATCAACTGGCACAGGCCCATCAGACCGCCGGTATACAGGCCCTGGGGGACAATGAACAGGTTCAGCGCCAACGCGCTGAGCAGCTGGCCAAAAACAGCAACCAGCAGCCTTAGCCAACGGTTGTGAAGTGTTGCGTACAGCATGAAGCCCTCCTCAAGGCCGGAACAGTATCCGGAGATGTTCTTCTGCCCACATTATACGGGTTGAATCAGGAATCCACAAGGGGAAAACAGGTAAAACTTTCTTCGCAGCTACAGCAGATATTGCAGACACCGGCGCAGGCGCTTTTTTGCCCGTTCAATGGTTCTGGACACGGTGGAGGAGCAAACGTTAAGCTCCCGCGCGATTTGGGCAATGGTCATCTGTTGGTCGAAATGCATCGTTAAAATCTCTCTCTGCCGCGGCGTGAGTTCCTCCTCCCGTGCCAGACGCAGCTTTTGCTGTATCCGGGCCAGCTGTTCCGTGTTGTCGGCGCAGCTTTCCCGCTGCCAGGCGGCCAGATCGCCAAACCACTCCCCAGCGCGGCCACCCAGGCGGTTATAATGTGTATTTTTCATTTTTGTGATACCCCTTATCATAATAGCTTGCTGTCAGGATGGCCAGTTCCCGGGCTTCCCGCAGCAGCGGGTCCAGATCAGCAATCCGGCGGTCCAGCCTGCGGATAGCTTCTCGATCCTCTCCACAGAGTTTCTTTTTGCGGTCCAACTCCCGCATGCGCTGACGCAGCATCCGTGCGCTTTCACGATAGACGGCGGACAGTTCCAGCAGCGTCATAAAACCGCCTCCTCGCCCCGCATGCGGCGAAATGGCTCCAGTTCACTGCGAGTAAATGCGGGCAGGCAGTCGGCACAGACTGCCGCGCCGTTTATATACCAGTACGACTCACCGCGCTGCAGCTGTGCGCCGCAGCATGAACACAAAAGAACGGGCAGCGGCCCGTGCAAACAGAAACGCAAAAAAATCCCTCCCAGTACAATTTCGGTGTTGACAAAATTCTTATCATCTGTTAAGATAAACCTTGCTGTTGGACACGCTGGTGTAGCTCAGCTGGTAGAGCAGCTGATTTGTAATCAGCAGGTCGGGGGTTCGAATCCGTCCACCAGCTCCAATACAACTTGGGGGAATTCCAGAGCGGTCAAATGGGGCAGACTGTAAATCTGTTGTCTACGACTTCGATGGTTCGAATCCATCTTCCCCCACCAAAGCAGAAAACCCTTGCGGCTCTAAGAAAAGAGCGCCGCAAGGGTTTTTCTTGTATTGTTTGGAATTGCTTTATAAAGGCCCTAAAAATCCCCGAAAATTCGTCAAAGTATCGTCAGAGTATCGTCAACTTTTTTACAAATATTGTAAAATGGAAGCAAAATGACTGAATTTAAATAAAAATAATAGACAAAATTCAAAAGCGTAATTTATAGAAAATGACGGCGACTTAATACTTGAGTTTACGGACGTCTGCCCGTCGGGATGTCAGATCGGTATGGGTGTAAATCTCTGTTGTGCTGATCCTCGCGTGTCCAAGCTGATCCTGGACGGTCCGAATATTGTGGCAGCTGTTTAAGAGCAATGTGCCATAGGTGTGCCTGCACTTATGCGGACTGAGCTTGCGAACCAGCGGATATTTTTTGCACTGTGCCTCGGTAGCATTTTCCGAAGGCGTATTGATGCGGTCTAAAAAACGATAGTAACGCCGCCGGTACAGATCAGGCGATAGAAATGATTTGCTTGAAGAAAAGATATAGAGGCTGCCATGCGGCAAGTCATCGAAGAAGGCTTGTCCTTCTGGGTTCAGCACGACGTCACGCGGCTTTTTGCTCTTGGTGGTGTCTGCGATGCTGTATTTCATCCCTTCTTCATCCGAGCGCGTAGCGGCCTTGCAGACGTGTAGCACACCGTCATTATAGTCAGACCAGGTTAGAGCGCACAGCTCGCTGATCCGGCAGCCACTGTACAGCAGGCCCAGAGCAAGGAAACCGTCAGGGTCGGTTGCGGCATATTGCTTGATAATGGACACTTCGGTCTTGGTGTAATACTCCGGTAGTTTCTTATCATGCCATGGTGGAGTGACGTCCTCCGTGGGATCGTCCAGGCACAGGTGATTTTTCTTTCCAGATTTAAAAATCCCACGCAGGCAGATTTTAATATAGTTCAGAGCAGAGTTGGAGAGGTCCTTCTCCGCGGTGAAAAGACGCTCGATATGCACCTGTCGGACGTCTCCCATATACAGCTTTCCAATGTGCGGGAGAATGTGCTTATTCACATAAATCTCATAGTTTTTATAGTTTCCAGCGCTGCCCTTGCCTTTCCGGTAATCTTCCAGCCAGGTGGTGGCCCAGCGCTCTACGGTCTGAACCGTTTCAATCTTCTGGGCCTCTTTCTCCTGCAGCCATGCGCGATACTGCTCTTTAGCTTTGCGCCCGGTCTTGTCCCGGCTGTAGAATGATTTGTAGTCCGGGTCGCCGTTCAGCTTTTCGCCGATTTTCACTTTGTATTCCCAGCGGCCATCTTTGCGCTGGTAGAGAGTTCCGTCACCGTAAGTGCTTTGTTTCACAGGGACTCCTTTCTTTTTACATGGCCCCGTGATATAATGACAGGGCAATAGGTTCTTTGAGTGGGCCTTCTTGCTGCCGCTCTGGTATTCGCAGTACCAGGGCGGCTTTCTTATTTTGCAGCAGCGCGGTTTCTATGATGCTGCTCTCTGCACTTTTGGATGTACGTGGTCATTGCGTCAAGGCTTTTAAAACATGGGATTTGACCTTGCGGGTGCTCAAAAAAGACATTTAGCAAATCTGGCTGGGGAGCTGCAGGAGTAGTCAGTGGTATTCCGTTTGCCTCTGATTCGATCAGAAATATGTTTTTGCAGTCCTGATAAAAGTGATCTGATCGTATGTGTTCAAGTTCGTGCTTGAGCTTTTCCTTCTGGCGCTTCTCACACAGCAAAGAGTTGATGTAGATTTCATAAGATCCGTCTGGGTTTGGTATCGTGCAGCCCTCTGTGCGTATAGGAAGTTCTACGAACTTTACAAAATAGTCCGGTGTCCACATGATTATTTGTCTCCTGTTTTCCTCAATGCTTCAATAATGGCAACTGCTTTCTCAACATCTGACTTTGTAGCATCCTTGGTAAGCGAAAATAGCATCCTACATTCAGGCCGGTTACGTAATTGTTCCAAAAACTCGGTAAGCTCCTCATCGTCATTGATGAGGGGCTTTTCTTTTTGCTCGCCTGTGAGGAGGTAGTCCGTAGAAACACCAAAATAATCAGCAACGATCTTGAGCTTATCAGCAGAGGGGGCTTGCGACCGCTTCTTCCACTGAGATAAAAGACCAGTCGAAATGCCAGTCTCTTTTGATAGCTTATATGCGCTCATTCCGCGCACAGATAATAAATTCTCAATTCTGTCGTAAATGTCCATATGACATACCGCCTTTTTGTCGATATGCACAAACATAGAAATCTATGCGAAACCGTGTTGACTACCAAAGAAAACTGTGCTAACATTACGGCATAGCAAAGAAATCTAAGCTAACGAATACGGCCTAGTATGGTAACTTAGATAGCTTAATGTTTGTGGATTGTTTAACTTAGCAAACTAAGCATATCACCAAACATAAGTAAACACAAGCGTAAATTCATACAGAAAAGGAGGGTTTACTTTGAGCAAACTGTACAGGTGCGATGAAGTTGCGGCCCGGTACGGCGTGAAAGTAATTACGGTTTGGGACTGGATTCGTAAGGGACGTCTGACGGCAGTCAAGATGCCGAAAGGTTATCGCATTAGCGAAGAAGCGTTGGCGGCATACGAAGCGAGGAAGAAGGAAACGGTGTGAACACGATAAAGGAAGTCATCACTCCCAAAGAGGCCGCACAGCGTCTTGGCCGGACACAGCACACTATTGAGCACGGTCTGCGGACAGGTGAACTTCCTTTTGGCTCCGTGTTCAAGCAGCCAAGCGGTCGCTACGTGTACATCATTCCGCGAGAGGCGTTCGAACGGTTCATGCGGGGTGATAGATAGTTCTCTTCACTATAAATCACCATATTCGCTGTTTATGTTTCAATAAAATACAAAATTTGGCAAACTAAAGAGGCTGGATGCCGCCAAATATGCTGTAAAAATAAACATCGAAAGGATTCGTGATTTTGAAAAAGAAAGCAACTGGCATAGTAAGAGAACTTGATCCGCAAGGACGTATTGTAATCCCCAAAGGGCTACGTAATGCAATTGATATCCAAGAAGGGGATTCTCTGGAAGTTTTTTCAGATGGAAGGCAGATCATCTGCCGAAAATATCAGCCCGGATGTGCGTTCTGCGGCGACGTGCACGGTGTCAAAGATTTACATGGTGTACACATCTGCCGTAAGTGTACCAAAGAGTTATCAAGACTTTGGATACGCCAAACACAACAACATAATTCTTAAAGGCTGAACGTTTTGGCGGTGTTCGCCCTCCCGGGTGGTTAATTCATCCGGGAGGAAATTAGAAAGAAGGAGTTCTATGCACCAAATTGGAATCGTCCGCAACCTGGACAACCTTGGGCGGATTGTGCCGCCCAGAGAGTTTTTGAAAGAGCTGCATATCAATCCCGGCGACCCGGTAGAGGTGACCGCCGAACTCGGTCAGATCGTAATCCGCCCGCACCGACCCGGCTGCATCTTCTGCGGCTCGGAGCTGGGAGTGAAGTCGATCCACGACGTCAACGTGTGCCGGCAGTGCGCCATGGAGATGCCGGGCGTGTTTGGAACTGAAAGGAGAGAGACGTGAAGATAACTGTCGATGGCGATGCAAAGGAAATTGCCGCCCTCGTATTAGCGATACAAGAGCGGCAAGATTCTATTGGAGGCGATGTTCTTGTCGACGGGAAGAAGTTGGCGCAACACATCAAGTCCGGGATTCAGGAAAATCTCGGTTGAACGCTTTAATTGCGGCATCGTAAGCATCTTTATATGCCACGTAGATGTCATCTCCAGATTTCGCAGCAATTCCAGCCGCAACAATCGCGAGATCATGCGCTCGCTGTTCATTGGTAAGCATTATATTATCACTCCTCGTTCTGACCAGATTTTATCACGGTTATAAAAGACAAGCAATAGAAAGGAGTCCATATGACCTACAAAGGCAAACGCCCTCGTGGCTTCACCGTCGCCTGGGTAGTAGCTCTAGTTTTTGCGTGGCTGATCGTGTTCATTGCCATGACCACCCACGCCGGCAGCGAGTACACCGGCAAGCCCGCCGGGCAGCTCCTGGCCGAGACGATCACGACCGACCCGGACGCGGAGGCCCACGAAAACGCCCTGATCGAATCGGCACTGCTGGCCCGGGCCCACAAGATCGAAAACTGCACCGTCACGCATTATTCCGTCTGCGTGGAGTGCTGTGGCAAGACGGACGGCATCACGGCATCTGGACGGATAGCAACACCCTATGTCAGCGTGGCGGTGGATCCCGGCGTCATCCCGCTAGGGGCCGATGTACTGGTGGATTACGGCGATGGTGAGATCAATTACTACAGGGCCGACGATAGCGGAAGCGGCGTCACCGGTGATCACATTGATCTGTGTGTACAGAGCTATGAGGAGGCGGTACAAATGGGTGTCCGGACGGCCACGGTGTACTGGATCGGGCAGGAGGTGGATGCGGATTGAATACTGTAGCGCTGGATCTTGAATATCAGATAGATCTTTTCAGGAACCAGCCAGACGAATACGCT
>QKDF01000034.1 GCA_003245395.1 Clostridia bacterium | reverse complement strand
TCGATATACACAGCAATCACCTCCTCCGAATTATTGTTCTTCCATAAAGGAAACCAGCTCTTTGTTGAACCGTTCCAACTGGTCGTAAAACAGGAAGTGCCCGCAGGCTTCGAACGGGATCAAAACCGCTTGGGGGATTGCCTTTTTCTGGGCCAGAGCCAGAGCGTAAAGGCACACCTTGTCGTCAAGACCGTGCAGAATCAGCGTGGGTACCCGGATTTTGGTCATGTCCTCAAACAAGCCCTCCTCACCCAGCCAGGTGTTGGCCACGGCACAGGTGGCCCAGCTGGCAGCCTGAAGTCCCAGATCAAAGACCCAGTCGGAGAGAGGAGGGGTGACGTAGTTGTGGAAAATCATGTTGCCGAAATTCCGCAGCATTGCGGGGCGGTCTTGGTAGGTCATGCGAATGATGTCCAGAACCGCCTGACGCGGCAGCCCGTACGGGAAGTAGGGGCGCTGGATCAGGCTGGGCGCCGCCGCCGCGAAAAGCGCCAGCTTGGACACGCCGTAACCCTGATGGCGCGCCATATAGCGCACGGCGACGGCTCCGCCGGTGGAGTGCCCGCCCAGCACGAAGTCCTTCAGCCCCATCGCATCCACCACGGCGCGCACATCGTCGGAAAGCCGATCGTAGTTGTACCCGCTCCACGGTCGGTCGGATCGGCCGAACCCCCGCATATCGATTCCCACGCAGCGATAGCCCCGTTTGGGGAGCTGATTGAGCTGGTACTCGAACAACTCGTGGCTCCCTGGCCAGCCGTGGAGTAAGACAATGGTCTTGCTGCCCTCCGGATTGACGTCCTCCGCATAGACATAGATACCCGGCTCCACATTGACATAGATTCCCACGGCAAGCCCTCCAGACAGAAGTGTTTTGATATGAAATACCTATGCGAAACCGGCATCGTTCATACTGCCATATGTCGGGAATATTCGCCGCTTCACGGCTGGGGTGGGGCTTGACATGAACCGCCCGGCGTCCTATACTATATCGTGCAAGGGAGTTCTCGCAAGAGGGCTGAGAGGAGGGTGTGTTCCCTCGACCTCACCTGATTTGGATCATGCCAACGTAGGGATGCAACGATACGCTGCCATTTCTTTGGAGGTTTCAGGGAGCCCGGTCGCTTTGTGCGCGCCGGGTTTTCTTTTTGGAATGTCCAGGCGCGCAGATGCCATCCTCTCCGGGAGGATGGCTGTTTGTTTTCTGGCAGCTCTCCTGCAAATTCAAAAAGGCCGGCGCCCGGACGGGTGCGCGGCATCATCAATGAGAGGAGCTGTTTTGTATGGATTTTGCCTATGCACTTCGGCAGGTGCGGGAAAAGGCGCCTTTGGTTCAGTGTATCACCAATTTTGTCACGGTGAACGACTGCGCCAATATCATCCTGGCGGCGGGCGGTTCTCCCACCATGGCCTATGACATCCGGGAGGTGGAGGAAACCGTGGCGGCGGCAAAGGCGCTGGTGTGCAACATGGGGGCCATTGATCTGGCCGATTCCATGACCGTGGCGGGAAAGAAGGCCAACGAGCTGGGCCGTCCCGCGGTGCTTGATCCCATCGCGGCGGGCGGAACCGCCCTGCGGCGGGAGGTGATCGGCGCATTGATGAACGAGGTGCGTTTTGCCGCTATCCGGGGCAACGCCTCGGAGATCCGGGGCCTTTTTGCGGGGCGCAGCGCCGGCAGCGGCGTGGACGTGGGCGCACTGGACGCCGTGGGCGAGGAAAATCTGGCCCAGGCGGCGGAGATGGCAAGGACGCTCTCTGCCCGCACGGGGGCGGTGATCGTGATTTCCGGTCCCATCGATGTGATCGCGGCGGCGGACAGAGCGCTGATCCTGCGCAACGGCTGTGCCACCATGGCCCGCATCACGGGCAGCGGCTGCATGGCGACATCTGTGATGGGGGCGTTCTGCGGAGCAATGCCGGACGCACCCTTTGAAGCCGCCTGCGCGGCCATGGCGGTGATGGGCGTGTGCGGCGAGATTGCGGAGGAGCGCCGCCTTCGCACCGGCACCGGCAACGCCACGTTCCGCACCGACCTGATCGATGCCGTGTTCAATCTTACGGAAAAACAGCTGACGGAGGGAGTTCGCTATGAAATACTCTAAGGAAGAACTGAAAAAATCCATGCTGCTCTATGCGGTCACGGATCGGATGTGGCTTGGAGAGGGGCAGACGCTGGCCCAGGTGACGGAGGATGTCCTGAAAAACGGAGCAACCTTCCTGCAGATTCGGGAAAAGGATTTGGACGATGATGCGTTTTTGACGGAAGCCAAGAAACTGCATACATTGTGCGAGCATTACCATGTGCCCTTCGTGATCAACGACAGCGTGGAGATCGCCCTGGCCTGCGATGCCGACGGCGTCCATGTGGGGCAGAGCGACATCATGGGCCGGAATATCCGCGACCTGATCGGCCCGGATAAAATTCTGGGCATCTCCGCCGCCACGGTGGAAACGGCTCAGGCCGCTCAGGCCGCAGGCGCGGACTACATCGGCGTGGGGGCTGTGTTCACCACCTCCACCAAAAAGGACGCCACCGCCCTTACCATGGAGCAGCTGCGGGAGATCTGCGAAGCCGTGAACATCCCGGTGGTAGCCATCGGCGGCATCGGGGCGGACAATATCCTGCAGCTCTCCGGCTCCGGCGTGGACGGCGTGGCCGTGGTCTCCGCCATTTACGGCCAGAGCGATCCCGGTGCGGCCACGCGGCGGATGCTGGAGCTGTCCCACCGGATGGTTGCCGCCCATGCATAAGCGCTTTTGCATTTTTGACATGGATGGGACGCTGGTGGACTCTATGAACTACTGGCGTACCCTGGGGCGGGAGTATCTGGCGCGCCAGGGCGTCGCGGGAAACGTGGAGGCTGTTCTCGAGCGCGTCAAACCCATGACTATGACGGAATCCGCCGCGCTGTTCATCTCCGAATTCGGTCTGTCCGGTACGCCGGAGGGCGTGGCGTCGGCGATGAACGCCGTGATGGACGAGCACTACCGCTCGGATGTTCCGCTCAAGCCCGGTGTGGCGGAGTATCTGCGTGTGCTGCGGGAGCGGGGCGCGCGGATGTGCGTGGCCTCGGCCACGGCGGCGCCGCTGATGCAGGCATGCCTGCGGCGGCTGGGCGTGGAGAACTGCTTCGACTTTCTGCTTAGCTGCGAAGAGGTGGGGGTGGGGAAAGATCGGCCGGATGTCTTTTTCGAAGCCGCGCGGCGGCTCGGGGCAGCGCCGGAGGAGACCGCCATCTTTGAGGATGCGCCCTATGCGCTGCGCACGGCCAAGTCCGCCGGGTTTTATACGGTGGCGGTCCGCGACAGCGAAGAAAGACACTGGGCGCAGCTCCGTGAGCTGGCTGACGAGTGCATCGAGGACTGGAAAACGGCGATCAGCGAAATCAAGTAGAAATGATCTGCTGACAAAAGCAGCTCCGTGAGAGGAAAATACTCACGGGGCTGCTTTATTTCCGGGGCAGGAGAGGCCCAATGCAAGCCGGAAATCCCGGCTTAGGGCGGAACTGCGGTTCCATGCCGGCGGTCACATATACCCCTGCTTCATAGAATCGACATGAATGTCTTTAAAGTCGGCGCTGCTGACAAAATCCTGCGTCCCGAACGCGCCGCTGCGCATCTGCGTTGTAAAAGTACCGTCCAGCTCGATGGGAAGGCTCATGTAGGACCCACACATTTTGAACAATGCTTTGAAAACGCCTTTGCGGGGATAGGACTGCAGCGCCTTCGGCGGGACATATGCGGGCGTGGGATCAAACTTGATATCGAGCATGGTAAGGGCGGGAATCGGAGCGCCGTTATTGACAAAATCCAGAATGTTTTTTTCGGTTTCGTTCGTCAGCTGAAAGGTTGCTTTTCCAAGCAGTTCACCGGTTTTTGGGTCGTAAATAAGAGCGGTCGGATTAGAGATTTGAGTAAACATGATAATCGGTTCTCCCTTCTGCTTCATTGTATGCACCCGGCGGCGGGGGGAATCCGTTGAAATGGGAACCGAATGAGATCGGATATCCGCTCAGGCTCTTTCACAGAATAGGCGGGTCGGAAATATGATAGGAATACGACGGCTTTCATCGAGTACATCACCGATGAAGGGAGGGTATTCCATGTGCCGTCGTTACTGGGGTTACAACTGGGGCAGCAGCTTTCAGCGGGGCCGTAACTGGTGTGGCTGGAACCGCTGGAGCAATAGCTGGTGCCGCAGGTATTGGTAACAGAACCGAACAGCCGGGGGCAGCCGCGTCGAACGGCCCCCGACTGCTTTTTGAGGAGCATCCGTCTGTGAAATAATAAACTTATTGAATTTGTAGGTAAATCGAAATTTAGTGACTTATGCAACAGAACATATACAGGGCCTATGATATCTTAAAGCCAGATCAAAGGACGGCAAAAGAAAGGCCGATTTGATAAATCAAAGATAAAAAATATGGAGGTGTTCATCATGAAAAAGTACGAGAATGAAAAGTTTAACGGCAGCCAGCCGGTGAATAAGGTCACGGACCCCGAGCTGCTTCGGATGGACCTGGAGGTATGCTCCCCGGAGTTTCCGGGTGGATGCATCGGATTTGGTGAATAAGGAAAGAGGCCCGGCGGGAGCCGGGCTTCTTTTTTTTGCGTGTGCGCATGGATGATTACGCCGGATTCCGGTGCCGCCTGACAGCGGGACATGACATGTCACACTTCTATTGGGGTTCCATATCATGGTTATTAGGAAGTGAGTTTATGCCTTTACATTCCAAGATTGCTGTTTTTGGTGGAGATAAGCGACAGGTTTATATCGCCGAGGCGCTTATCAAAAAAGGGTATTCTGTTTGTACTTATCACCTTGCGGAGCCAATACACGATGGAGAGCATGAAGAATTGCACGCGTTTGAAGATGCATTCAAAGAGTGCCAAATTTTGATCGGTCCGATTCCGCTGACAAAAAATACTCTGCCGGCGGATGCCTTGGCGGCCGCTTTTGACAAGCTGCTAAAAGAGGATCATATGCTGATCGGCGGAGCGATTCCAAAAGAGATTGTTAAAATCCTGGATGAAAAAAAAATCACTTATTACGATCTCATGAAAAACGAGAAGGTTGCCATTTTGAACGCGGTGGCAACCGCGGAGGGAAGCATTGCGGAGGCGATACAGTCCAGTGTCATTAACTTGCATGGAAGCAATTGCCTGGTGCTGGGCTATGGCCGCTGTGGGAAGGTTCTTGCCGGAAAGCTGAAAGGATTGGATGCGAAAGTCACCGTTGCGGCCAGGTCGGAAGAGGCACTCGCATACGCTGATGCCGCGGGACTGGAAACTGTACATCTGTCAGACCTGAAGAAAATCCTGCCAAACGGTGCGTTCGTATTTAATACAATACCGGCTGTCACACTGGATAAAAGTCATCTTGCGCTCGTCAGGCCGGACGCTGTCATCATTGATATTGCGTCTGCACCGGGAGGCATCGATTATGAATATGCGAATGAACGAGGGCTTCGCGCTAAATTATGCCTGGGTCTGCCCGGAAAAATGGCTCCCAAAATATCCGCCGATATCTTGGAGGACGAAATTATCAGATTATTGACTGGGAGATGTAGTTAGATGACTATTAGCGGAAAAAATGTGGGTATCGCAATCACCGGATCGTTTTGTACGTTTGATAAGGTTTTTGCGCAGATTGAGCGCCTGGTCGAAGAGAATGCCAACGTCTTTACCATATTTTCAGAGCATGCACAAAGTATGGATACACGCTTTGGAAATGCACGGAGTTTCCTTGCAAAAGCGGAAGGCTTGACGGGAAACAAACCGATCCTGACCATAACCGAGGCTGAAAAGCTTGGCCCCAATAATCTGCTTGATATCATTGCGGTTGCCCCGTGCACGGGCAATACATTGTCGAAAATGGCAAATGCGATCACGGACACTACGGTTTTAATGGCCGTAAAGGGCCTGCTCAGGAATAACAAGCCCGTTGTGATCGGAATTTCCACCAATGATGCATTGAGCAACAACTTGAGCAATATCGGCACAATGATTAATAAGAAAAACATTTATTTTATCCCGTTTGGCCAAGACAATTTCAAAAACAAGCCGAATTCCATGATTGCAGACTATACCTTACTTATTCCAACCTTAGAATATGCCATGGATGGCAGGCAGCTGCAGCCGATTGTTATTTCACCAAATTGACAGGCTGCTGTTTACCTGTGCAAACGGAAAAAGAAAAAGCCTTGTATTCGTTGGGGTACAAGGCTTTTCTTAATTCAAAAAAATACAAAAATTTATATTGACAGGAGCACCGACGGAACATATAATGTTGAGTAATCTCTTTGCACTGCATTACATTCTGTAAAAAGAATGCGAGATCTACAGTACAAACTGAGCAGGCGATGGGCCTTCCTGAAAGGTGCATGGGGCCGGGCCATCTGACAAGTGGCAGCAGATTGCAGTGGTATGCACATCTGTGGGACAGTTGTATGTTCCATGGGTGTGC
>QKDF01000032.1 GCA_003245395.1 Clostridia bacterium | reverse complement strand
ACTTTTCCGCGAAATTGACTACCGCGTACTCGGCAACGTTTCGGTTGTGTTTTTTGGCATTTCTGCCTCAATTCACATCCCGTCTGGTGCTTTCTTTTCGTTACGTTGTTTAATTTACAAGGTACACACCGCTCTCGGCGGAACTCCGCAGTTCTCAGCGAAGTTTTCGTCGTGTCCGGCGGAACTTGTTTAGAATAGCAAACTCAGATGGATTTGTCAACCCTTTTTTACAAAAAAATCAAAGAAAAAAATAAATGCCCTTTGTTGCACCAGAGATTGACAATAAGCTGTGTCTCACATAAGCTATGTTATAGATAATAAACAATGGCTATAATCAGACTCAGATCGCATTTACAGACTGAATACGCAAGTTTGACTCTTTATTTTAATGGAGATCTCATGGAAAATTGGGCACGAAAGTTTATCATTCTGGGAGTTGGTCAGGCCGTTTCAATCCTCACCAGTTCAATCCTTCAAATGGCCATTGTATGGTATCTGACACAACGTACCGGTTCAGCAACCGTCGTTACCATGTCTACACTGGTCGCCTATCTGCCAAGAGCAGTGCTGGGTATGTTCACGGGAGCTTTTATCGACCGGTTTGACCGGAAGAAAATCCTGATCTTATCGGATCTGGGCATTGCGCTTGCGGGACTGGCTCTGGCAGCGGTAGCCCTGTGGACGGAAATTCCGATCTGGCTGATTTTTCTCATGCTGTGCATTCGCTCCATCGGCACGGCCTTCCACTCACCGACTCTAAACGCAGTTATCCCCACAATCGTCCCCAAGGCTCAGCTTGCCCGCTGCGCAGGGGTCTCCCAGGGATTTGAATCCGTATCCATGCTTCTCAGTCCGGCTCTGGCTGCGGTGCTGTTCAACCTGTGGGATTTGAGCGCTATCATCTTTCTGGATGTGGGCGGCGCGCTGATTGCAGTTACCATTGTCGCCTTTTTGCACATTCCGAAGAACAAAGTCAGTGAAAATCATGCAGCGCTTCATATTTTGCGCGACACCAGAGAAGGCATCGAAATTCTCCGCCGCGAGCCGGATATGATGACAATCCTGATCATCAGTTCGTTATATGCCTTCATCTATTTCCCTATTGGCTCGATGTATCCGCTGATGACGATGACTTACTTTGGCGGGAGTGTTGCGGACTCCAGCGCCGTAGAGATTGCCTTTTCCGGCGGCACACTGGTCGGTGCTCTGATCCTCGGTGCAGTGGGAAATAAAATTCATAAAATCCGCGCCATTGCGGCTTCCATTGGGATTTACGGCTTTTGCGTGCTGTTTGCAGGTCTGCTGCCGCCCGGAGGACTAAAACTCTTTATTCTGCTGTCAGGGATCATGGGACTGACCATTCCTTTCTTTTACGGGCTTCGCACTGCAATCTTTCAAAGCCGTATCTCGGAGGAATTTCTTGGCCGGGTGCTGTCGCTGTCGTACAGCGTGAGCCTGTTTGCAGCACCGCTGGGTCTTCTGCTGGGTGGTATTTTTTCCGAAACTGCCGGGGTGAACATCTGCTTCGCAGTCTGCGGCGCTCTTTCCATCTGTCTTTCTCTGTCCATGACCATAGTTCCCTCTATTAAAAACAGCAGCATATAGCAGCGGTATTTAAAACGCACAGTCTAAAAGAGCACCGCGTTTTGTGCGAGGTATCATAAGGACAAAAAGAAAACCGAATATAAATTCCTGTAACGGGGCAGACAGTGTTGGCTGTCTGCCCTGCTTTTTTGCTTATTCGGCAGGGCCCGCATTTACCGCTGTCGTGGCACCGGTGGTGTCGATGGCTTCTCTTGTCCGGATGGGGCATGTAAGTCATATGGCTTATCACTTTTCAACATGTCAAAGAGTCGCCGGTAAGTGCGACAAATTTAAAAGCCCCTCATTCTCCAAAAGATTCTTTTGGGGGAATGAGGGGCTTTTTCCGTATTCGGTTTGCCCTTATGATGGGTTCACAATTTGTCCTTATGATTTCACGGCTTTGCGCGGTGGCTTTTTCAGAAGCATCTATCAGTCTTTCAGTGTTGCAACAATCACGCGAACCAATCCGCCTGCGTCATACCCAAAATCGTCATACCACGCCTGCAGAGTATACTGATCAGAGCCCGCAATTGCAGTGAGGTTGATCTGCTGGTAGGCGCCGTCCACTTTCTGATACACCTGAACAGTCTGAGACAGAAGATATTGCTCGCTGCCCTTTACCGCATAAAGATTATTGACAGAAGTAATTGTCATGCTTTTGAGATTCTTGATGCTGGAGATGGCCCCGTCTTTATAACGAAAGATTGCTCCGCCGGTGGAAGCACTATAAAGCGTGTTGGAAGATGTCTCTACGCCGGGAATTCCATTGATAATATACTCGTAATAACTGCTGACCGAAGTTCCGTAAGAAGCCTCTGTTGCTTTTGTGATCAGTCCATAGGAGTACAGATCCCCCGTGGTATCGCTCAGAACAAGGCGGCTGATATTTCCGTCCTCGTCCAGCGTATAGTACCGCACATCATCGCCTGACAAGGTATAGCTCGCCAGACGGAGCGGATACACCCGCAGATAATCGCCGTTGGAATTGGTATCCAGAATCTCCGCGTTGTCTGCAAAATTCAAAGTCCCCAGCTTTGTCCCGGCCTCATTGATCTTGCCGCTGAGGGATTTGCTGCTCAAGTTTGTAATTTTGGCGGTTCCCCCGCTGGTAACTACAGATACCAGAGTTCCCACAGACACAGAGCCGGGATACTCTCGCACGACACCGTCGGTGCAGGCCACGCTGTCCGTTTTGACAGATACAGCCTTTCCTGTGCTGTCGGTATAGCTGCTTGTCTGCGTGGATGTGACAACGCCATAATATGTGGTATCGGTCACTCCCGCAGGAATCACATCCACGATGGTCCCATCCATGCCCAGCAGTAAAGTGACCGTGTCCCCCAGCGCAAACCCGCCCATGGCGGACAATTGATAAGCCGCCGAGGATGTCCCGATGGTATAGCTGTTGCCAGCCACGGTCACGGCTGTGGGGGCCACGCGGCTAGGAGATGCCGCAGTATAGGTACCGGTTGCCTTTGTATCATAAAGCCATACAGTCCGCAGATTTTTGTTGTAATAATAAACATCATATGTATTGGCCGAGGCCAGAGTCGATGCGCTACCGTCCTTATACACGGTAACATTGCCGGATGAAAACGGCAGCAGCGACGTCAGGTCTTCACCGGATGCAAGCACAAATGGCCCTTTCATATCTGCCGTAACCAGGGACGTATAGTCGATTTTTCCCGCGCTGTTGAGCGCGTACCCCAGTGACTGGGCGTAGACGCTTCCGTCGGCGGAAGCGGCATTCATCAGATTGTAAAAAATGTTGACACAGTCTCCCCGGGTGAGATTCTCGGTTCGTGCTTTGGAAACCCCATCGCCCAATCCCAACGCCGTAAATTTTTTCATCAGCGCAGTGGGAAACAGACTGGAGACATCGTCGGAGGTATAGCCCAGCAGCCGCAGCGTCGCGGCTGCCGCCGCCTGCAGGGTAACGGAATTACCGGGCCGGAATGTGCCGTCGGCATAACCGGTCAGCCAGCCGTGCTCCACGGCGACCTTCATATATCCCGACGCCCAGTAGTTCACAGCCACATCCCGGAACAGCAGCACATTCACGTCTTCATCCACGTCGTCCTTATACGCGGAGGCAGCCACCAGCATCTTGACAAACTGGGCCCGGGTCACGTTTTCCGACAGATTCATATTCCCGGCCGCGTCTCCGTTGATGATTCCAAGGACTCGGACTGTCTGTTCCTGCGTATCCGTCACGCTCTGAGACGCCGCGGCAGTGACGCTCAGCAGTGACGCCGTCAGACAGATCGCAAGGGCAGCTGAAAGCAATCTTTTCTTCATTGCAGTTTTTCTCCTGTTCATTACAAATAGCGGGCCGACAAACCCGGTGACAGAGCCTCCTCCTTACTTGGATATAACGTTGTCCGTTTCGGAAAGTCCGCTGACAATCTCCGCATTGGCGCCGTCTGTGATTCCCACTACAACGTCCTTTGTTACCGTCTTTCCATTTTCCAGAACTTCAATCTGACTTCCATTGAGAATGCAGGATTTCGGAACCAACAGGCAGTCCTTTTTCTCGGCTGTCAAAATGGAAGCATCCACATTCATGCCGTCCTTGAGTCCCTCTTGCCGATCCAGCGCGACTTTCACTGTGTAATAGGTGACGCCGTTGGTAACTGTGCCGCTGTCACTGATTTCCCGAACCACACCGGTATAGGACGCACCGCCGATATCGGAGGTCAGCGTGATGGTTGCGCTCTGCCCCACGGCCACCTTAGCAATATATTTTTCATCCACATCCACCTGGACGTTGACCGTGTCTCCGCTAGAGAGCGAGGCCATGGTCACGCCCGGCGAAGCGAGGTCGCTCACCTTTGCAATCCGCTGAAGAATCGTTCCGCTGACAGGAGCCTTGATGGTATAGTGGTCAAGCTGCCCCTGAAGCTGACGCAGAGCTTCCTGGGCATTGGCAACGCTCAACTGCGCGTTTGTCACGGCAGCGGTCACGGCATCATTTTTGATGCGCAGGATTACACTGCCGGAAGACACGCTGCTGCCCGCTCCGGAAGTGATGGCAGTAACCAGCCCGGTTCCTGTGGAATAAACCGAAGCATCGGTGGCATATTCGATGGTTCCGCTTGCAACAGGAGGTATGCCGCCGATCGTAGCGGTGGCCGACTCTCCGCTGATCAGGGCGCCGGGGTTATTGAACGAGATCTCCACATAAACACCCGTCTGGTGCCCCGAAAACACGGTCTTCTGGTCGTAAATCTTTGTCACCGTGCCCGCAAACGCCTCGCTGTCCCCGGTGACGGTGACGCTTGCGACAGAACCGACGTGGATCTTTTCGATATCGGCATAGGCCAGCTTGAGCTTCAGGTGCGTGTTGTCCACGACCTGGGCGACCTTACTCCCCGTCATCACATAATCGCCCGTATTGCAGTAGACCTCCGTGACCATACCGGATACGTAGGTCTTCACACCCAAATCGTCCGCCGCTTTTGCGGCCTGGTCGTAAGCGGCGTTGGCGGAATCAAGCGCAATCTGTGCGCTTGCATTCTGATAGGAGATGTCGGTATCGTCAATGGTATAGAGTGTGGCACCCTGCTCCACCGCATCTCCCACGTCAAAATTACAAGCCGTAATTCGGCCGCCCACCGTGGGTACAATGGCATAGTCGTCCGCATAGTAGACGGTGCCGCTCTCATCCACCGTATCCTGAATGTCCCCGATCGTCGGGTGCAGGGTTTCCACGCCGCTGCTGCCGCACGCGGACAAGGTACCCACAGCGGTCAGCACAGCTGCCGCAATCAATGCTACTTTCCATTTCATATCATTTCTTCCCCTATGGTTATTCCACACTTTTCAGTGCGCCAAGCATATCAATTTTTCGCACTTGCCGCCCGAGCATCACGTTGACAATCAAGGCAAAGCTCAGTGTCAGCAAGCCGGAAAACAAATACGACAGCGGCTTTGCCGTCGTTTGAATATTCATCATATCAATGGTGGCCAAAATCGAGCCGGCCATCAGCAAACCGAGAGGTGCACCGATCAGTGTTCCCACCAGTGTAAAAAAGATGTTTTCCGTCAGGACAAGCCTCCGGATCTCCTTGTCATAAAAGCCCAGGACCATCAGCGTAGCAAGGCTTCGAATCTGCTCGAAAAAGCTGACGATTCCCAGATTATACAGCACCACGAAGGCCAGCAACCCGCCGAATGCGATCAAAACGGTCACGATGGAGACGATGCTCATCACACTGCTTTTCGCCGCTGCCATCACGGCGCTTTTATCCTGAACGCTGCTTACGAAATCGAAGTCATTCAGTCGCTCTGTCAGCGATGTGATGTCGCCGGATTTCAGATAGAGCGTCGTGGGCGTAAAGCCTTTTCCGATATCCCGCCAGTAGGTGCGGCTGACATAGGCGCCGTCGATGCTCTTGACGATGGCGGAAACCCGCAGCTCGTAATAGCGGTTGTCGCCATAGAATTTTGCCCGGATGGTCTCCCCCTCGGATACACCCAGCCCATCTGCGATCTTCTTGTCCAAAATGACTCCATCCGTCGGAAGGTGCGCAACCGTAGGGCCGTGTGGGTCGATCAGCTTCAAGCTGATCTCGTCGTCGGTGACGGTGACGTACGATGTGTACTGCCTGTCCGCAGAATACAGTTTGACGCCCGTTGTCATGGCGGTCTGATACTGTGTCACGCCGTCCAGCTCTTCCAGATGCTCATACTGGTTCTCTGTAACGCCGGTTTTCAGCGTGACCAGCAAATCAAATTTCTGTGCCTTGCCGTCCAGAAGATCCAGCTGAATGTTGATGGAGTCCATGATTGCAAAGGCCGTCATAATCAGCATCATGCAGCCGGCCACGCCGACAATGCAGATCATCATCCGCATTTTGTTGCGGAAGATGTTCCGGATGATGTATTTCTGCGTAAAGCCCA
>QKDF01000184.1 GCA_003245395.1 Clostridia bacterium | reverse complement strand
TGAGCAGCTGCCGTTTCCAGATACCCCGGGGGCCGCCGTAATAGGTCTCCACGGCATCACGAATTGGGTCGGACATCAGGCGCAGAATGGTCTGCTCCGCCGCGGCACAGTCGATGGCAGCGCTGCTGCCGCCGGAGGGGAGCAGGGCCGCCGTCAGGCAGAATACGACAACGGCGGCGATTGTAAGAATTATTTTTTTCATGGAGAACACCTCGGGTACAGCTTGCCCGGAATTTTACGGCAAATGCGGAGCGCGGCCCGAAGTGCGATTTCATGCAGAGGAGGAAACATATGGCAACAACAGGATTTCCCACCAGCGCCGACATCTATCTGGAACTGGATGGCAAAAAAGTGGCGGTGGTGCAGAGCTATACCGCCAAGACCAGCAAAAGCTCCAAACAGGTGGAGGCTTTCGGAGAGAGCGAAGCGGTGGCTACCATCCCGGGACAGCGCTCCTACACACTGGAGCTGACCCGTCTGTACGCCACGGATGACGCCGTCTCCGATGGGATCAATTTTTACGATCTGAGTGATTTTTCCCTGGTGATCTGCAAACCGGATCGGAAGATCATCTACTCCGGCTGCGAGTGGAGCAGCATCGCGGAGCAGGGAGAACTGAACGCCATGGTGGCGGAAAAAGTGACGGTGCTGGCCGCACAGCGCATTGAGACCACGGTATGACCGGGATGGATACGCTGCGCCCGCTGACCGCCGGACGGCTGCTGGGCATCCGGCGGGAGGTTGCGGAACGGGAGCCGGATGAGGTTGTGCGGGGACTTTTATGCAACGCGTCGGTGCTGGCGGAGTGCTGTTTTTCCGGAGAGGAGCGGGTGTTTTCCGATGCGTCGGCGGTGCTTGCGGCGCTGACCGTGCGGGAGATGGAAGACATCTTGCGGCGACTGTCCGGAGGGTCAACTTTGCCCACACAGAGCAACCCGGCGTTTGACGAGGCGCGGTTTTGCGCGCTGCGGGGGGAGTGAGCATGGACTATATCCAGGACGAGCTGCTGCGTCAGGCACAGGCCTTTGCGGCGCTGCTGGGTGCGAATACCGGAATAGAAGAGACGAACAAGACGCATGACAGCCGCGCCTTGGATGCGTTCCCCACTGAGACCGGGGAGACGGCATTTGTGGCCGGACTGCGCAGACAGAGCGAGACCAATGCCTGGGCTGCGGCTCTGGCGATGGGCATGCTTCCTGAAGAAGCCGCGATGACAGCCGTCGGGGCTGTCGGCGCTGTACAGGCAAGCAGCTCTGCCCGGGCCGGTACGGCAGAGACGGTTTTTCCGGACGCACAGAACCGTTCCGGGACAATTCCGGTTGTGCTGATGCAGAATCGGGCAATGGATGCGCGGGAACTGTCCCGCGTCTTCGAGCGGGATGCCCGGCGCTATAACGGCGCGTACCCGCTGTATTGAAAGGAGGAGACGGTATGGGACTGACGCCCATGCGGTTCAAGGACTATACCTGGCCCCACAACCCGGAGACCTATTCCATCACCTATCAGCGCAAGGTGGCGGTGCACAAGGTGCCCTTCGGGCGCTACGCTCTGCAGGATCTGGGCGTTTCTTACCGGGTGATGCGGGGGGAGGGGGCCTTCACGGGCACGGGGGCCTACGACGAGTTCCGCAAGATGGCAAAGATGTTTTACGAAAGCGGACCGGGGACGCTGGTGCATCCCGTGTGGCAGGCGGCCAGCGCCTATTTCGTGTCGCTGCAGCTGGCACAGGAGCCGCTGCCGGACTATGTGCGCTACACTTTTGAGTTCTGGGAGGACTATACCGGAACCACAGGATTGACGGCGGTGGCCGCCGCGGTGACAAATTCCACCACGCAGAGCACGGGGACGACTGCGGTGTGGTACACCGTGAAAAAAGGCGACACGCTCTGGGGGATTGCCAGACAGTACGGCGTGACGCTCCAGAGCCTGATCGCGGCCAACCCGCAGATCAAAAACCCCAACCTGATCTATCCGGGAAATCGGGTGAGAGTGAAATGACGGGACGAATCATTACATGTGACCACACCGTCTACGATCTGCCCGCGCTGCTCACATGGGAGGTTGCGTATACCGGAGCTGTACCCTGTGACAGCTTTTCCGTGACCTGCCTGCACACTCCGGACTTAGAGCCGGTGCTGCGCCGGGCGGCGGGCTTTTTGCTCCTGGACGGCAGTGAGGTGCTTCTGCGGGCCATCGTGGACGAATATGAAATCCGGCTCTCCGACCAGGGGATGACGGCGCTGGTGGCCGGGCGGGGCTATGCCGCCCGGCTGCTGGACAACGAGTCCCGGCCCGCCGTCTATCAGGATGTCACCTTGGCCGAAATCATCCGCAGCCATGTGACACCCTACGGTATCAGCTGCGCCAAAACGGTGGAGATTCGCGCCGGCGGGACGTATACTGTGGAGTCCGGGTCCAGTCAGTGGAAGGCGCTGGAGAGCTTTTGCCGAACCTACGGCGGCTTTACGCCCTGGTTTGAGCGGGATGGGCGTCTGACCGCCGTGCCGGAGACAGACGACGGCAAGCGGTTGGCAGTGAACGAAGACACACCGCTGCTGGCCCTGACCAAGCGGGAAAACCACTACGGCGTGCTGTCCGAGGTACTGGTGATCGACAAAACCCGGGGGCAGGAATACACCGTGAAAAACGCCGACTTCCTCAGCCGGGGCGGACAGTGCCGCCGGGTGCTCTATACCCCGGGGCAGAGCACCTGGTCGGCCATGCGGTACACGGGGGAGTATCAGATTGCTCAGTCCACCGCAGACGAGGTGAGCGTGGAGGTGACATTACCCGGCGGATTTTTGGCATTTCCCGGAGACATCGTGCAGCTGAGTCTTGACAAAGCGGGACTTTTCGGGGAATACCGGGTGGCGGAGGCCGAGAACAGAATGGATGCCTCCGGGGAACAAACGACACTGACATTGAAGGAAAGGACGTGAGCATATGTGGCTGTCCAGACAGATGCGGCCTGCGGCGGAAGAAGCGAGCGCCGAGCTGGGCGTGACCTCCATTTCCGGCGCAAGTGCCGGGGTGGTGGCCAAGGGCGAGCTGCGCGCCCTGCCGGTTTACGGGCCGGGTGGCTACCTCTGGCAGCCGACCGCGGGGCAGACGGTGCTGGTGATCAAAGGTGGTACCGGTGCACAGGAGTGCTGTGTGGCAGGCGCGAAGCAGGCTGCCGCACCCGCGGGGATGCAGCCCGGCGAGGTTTATCTGTATGCCGGGAACGGCAGCATCTATCTGAAAAATGACGGTACGGTGGTGCTACAGGGCACTGTCTCCGTCGAGGGAACGCTGCTGGTCAACGGCCAGGAATATCAGCCCTCCACCTGCCAGACGGAGGGAACGACATGAGAGGATTGAAGCTTCTGAATGGAGATTATGTGCCCGACGGTCTGGGCGGCGCGGTACAGACCGAGGGGAAAGAGGCCCTTTTGCAGCGGGTGCTGTTCCGCCTGACGGCCCGGCGGGGGCAGTTTCCCTTTCTGGAGACAATGGGTTCCGCACTTTATGCCTTGGGACGGGTGGAACCGGCTCTGCGGCAGAGCGCGGCGGAGCAGGCCGTGGCGGAGGCTCTGGCGGACGAGGAGGACCTGAAAATCGAGCAGGTGACGCTCAGTGGAGAGGAACTGACGGTCGCGCTTGTTTACGAAGGAGAAGAGCTGTCTGTGCGGGTGTCGGTGCAGTGAGGGAGTGTGGACATGAAAACAGTTGACGAAATTTATGAAGAGCTGCTGGCCGCCTTCACGGAGCGGGTGGGGTATACGCCCGACGATTCGTGCGATCTGGCGGTACGGCTGTACGCCGTGGCGGCGCAGATACAGGCATTGGAGGTACAGGCGGACTGGGTGCTGGATCAGAGTTTTCCACAGACGGCCCAGGGGGAGTACCTGGATTACCACGCAAGCATGCGGGGACTGACGCGTCAGGCGGCCAGGCAGGCAGCGGGAACGCTGCGGTTTTCCGCGGGAGAAGCCGCGGTGAACGACCTGACCATTTCCCAGGGCACCGTATGCATGACGGCGGGGGGCGTGCGGTTTGAAACCGCTGCCGATGCCGTATTGACGGCGGGAAAACTGTGGGTGGATGCTCCCGCGCAGGCGGTGGATACCGGCAGCGGCGGCAACGCCGCGGCAAACACTGTGACGGTGCTGGTGAACTGCCCGGTGGGGATTACGGCGTGCACGAATCCCGCCGCCTTTACCGGCGGAACGGACGAAGAGAGCGACGACGACCTGCGGGAGCGAGTGCTGGAGAGCTATCAGCGGCTGCCCAACGGGGCCAACGCCGCCTTTTACGAGGAGCAGGCTCTGCGGCATGAGGGTGTGGAGTCCGCCGTGGCCGTTGGCCGGGCGCGGGGCATCGGCACGGTGGACGTTTATCTGTCCACGGCAGCCGGCGTGCCGGATACGGCGCTGCTGGAAGAGGTCGCCGAGGATCTGCAGGTGCGGCGGGAGATCGCTGTGGATGTGCAGGTGCTCGCGCCGGCCCTCAACGCTGTGGATGTTGCCGTGGAAGTGACGGCGGAGAGCGGCAGCGATTTTTCGGAGGTCAAGACGGCTGTGGAGACGGCGATGGCGGGACTGTTCGGTGGGAAACTGCTGGGCAAGCCGTTGCTGCTGGCGCAGCTTGGCAGCGCCGTCTATACCGTGGACGGTGTGGACAACTATCACATCCTGACGCCTGCGGCGGATGTGGCGGGGGACGCTACGGTTCTTCCGGTGTTAGGCACGCTGACGGTGACGGAACTGGAGGGATGAGATGGAACGGCAGTATGAATCCTTCCTGAAGGCGCTGCTTGCGCCCCTGGGGGTATATGATCTGTCGGACGGGACTGTAAACGAGGCCGAGCTTTACGGCTTTGCGGCCGGACTGGACGCCGCGGCGGAGCAGGTGGAATATGCCGAGCAGGAGGGCCTGACGGCCACGGCAGAGGACGAGGGTCTGCGCCGTCGGGAGGCGCTGTTCGCCCGTCGGCCTGCCGCCGTCACGGCCCAGCAGCGCAGAGACGCCATTGCGGCCCTGCTGCAGATCGACGGCGACAGTTTTTCCCTCGCTGACATCAACAAGACCATCAGCGGCTGCGGAATTCGTGCCCAGGCTGTGGAGCTGGGGCAGGGTCACATTCGTGTACTTTTTCCGGAGACAGCGGGCGTGCCGGACGAATTTGACCAGATCCGGAAAATTGTGCTGGATATCCTGCCCTGCCATCTGGAGACGGAATTCTATTTCCGCTACCTGACCTGGGCGGAGTGTGAGGACTACGGCTGGACCTGGGCGGCGGTGGAGAGCGCCGACCACACCTGGGACAGCTTTGAACTGGCGGTGTGACAATGGATGCGGGATGGAACGAGCGGATCACAGCTCTGGAGGAGCGGGAGTGTGCCAACGCCCGGGGAATCGAGCGGCTGGAGCAGGGTCAGGAGACGCTTCGCCGACTGGTGACGGCTGTAGAAGTGCTGGCCACCAAACAGGAGAGCGTGGCGGGCAATGTGGCGCGGCTCAACGGCAAGATGGATGCGCTGGAGCAGAAGTCCGCCCGTCGCTGGGATGGGTTGGTGGACAAAATCCTGCTGGTGCTGGCGGGGGCCTTTGTGTCCTTTTTGCTGGCAAAGGGGGGCGCATGAACAAGAGATGGACGATGTCCAAGGTGATTGCCTGCGGTGTACTGGCGGTGGACGGTGCGGCAACTTTTGTGGTGCTGTGGTTTTGCTATCTGGCCATTGAACGCCAGTTTACCGGCTCGCTGCCGTATTTGACCACCCTGATCGGAGCGCTGCAGGCGGCCACCGCGGTGGTGCTGAGTGCCTATTTTAGCAAGAGCCGGGCAGAGAACACCCAGGGCGGGATCGTCTATGACGCGGCGCTGGGCAGCGATGATCGCTGCTGAACGACAGAAAGGAAGATCGAATATGAGAACTTTACTGACAAAGCTGACGTCCCGCAAGCTGTGGCTGGCGGCTGCGGGACTGGTGACCGGAATCGCCATAGCCTTCGGCGTGGATCAGAGCGCCGTGACCACGGTCGCCGGAGCGGTGACTGCGGTGGTGTCCATTGTCACCTATATCGCCGCCGAGGGACGGGTGGACGCCGCTTCGGTGCAGGCGGCGGCAGAACAGATCCGCAGCGCCGCGGAAGCGGTGCAGGACGGAGGCGAAACCGATGACGGAACTGCAGCGGCTTCTTGAAACTGCCCGGAGCCAGCTTGGCGTAAGCGAGGAGCCTTCCGGCAGCAACTGCGTACGGTATAATACCGACTACTATGGTCGGGAGGTCTCCGGCAGCGCATATCCGTGGTGCTGCGTATTTGTATGGTGGTGTTTCCGCACTGCGGGAATGCAGGAGCGGTTTTACGGCGGCGGACGGACCGCCTCCTGTGGGACGCTGGCGGACTATGCCCGGCGCGGCGGACGGTTCGTGGAGGATGATTACCGTCCTGGCGACCTGGTGTTTTTCCGTTTTACAGGGACGGTCATTGAACACATCGGCATCGTGGAGC
>QKDF01000080.1 GCA_003245395.1 Clostridia bacterium | reverse complement strand
TAAATTGCAGGATTAAGAAATAATCCTGCAATTTTTGTTTGAAAATCGCTAAATTTGTGGTAAACTGTTAGAAGTCTTGTAAACTGATAGGTGGAGGAAACCGAGATGGCCAAAAGCGTCTTACATATCATCGAAAATGAGATGAGTCATTTTTCAAAGGGACAAAAGAGAATTGGCACATATATTCTTGAAAATTACGATAAAGCGGCGTTTATGACCGCCAGCCGGCTCGGCAGTGCCGTGGGTGTCAGCGAATCAACTGTGGTTCGGTTTGCGTCTGAATTGGGATATGAGGGATACCCTAATATGCAGCGTGCGTTACAGGAAATGATTCGTAATCGTCTGACATCCACACAGAGAATTAAAGTGGCCGACGATATGCTTATGGGCCAGGATGTGCTGGCCACGGTCATGCACTCCGACATGAATAAGCTTCGCATGGTAGTGGACGAGTCCGACAGAAATGAGTTTAACCGGTGCGTGGACTACATCTTAAAGGCGCGGCACATTTACATTCTGGGTGTTCGTTCGTCTTCGTTCCTAGCAGGCTATTTAAATTTTTATATGCATTTGCTCTTTGAGAATGTCACTTTGGTGCAGTCCAATGCAGCCGGTGAGATCTTTGAGCAGTTGTTCCGTATTGGGCCCAATGATGTGATGATCGCAATCAGCTTCCCGCGCTATTCCCGGGTAACCGCCAATACCGTCCAATTTGCAAAAGATCGCGGCGCCACGATTCTGTCCATTACCGATAACGAGCACTCTCCATTGTTCCATAAGTCCGACGCGGCACTTCTGGCCCCCAGTGAGATGATTTCCTTTGTGGACTCCATGGTGGCACCCATGTCAGTCATGAACGCATTGCTGGTGGCGCTGGGCTTCCGGATGGGAACAGACATATCTTCGACATTCTCTGAATTGGAAAATATCTGGGACAAATATGGTGTGTTCGGAAAAGGTGACGATGAATAAACAAATTGTGGTTATTGGCGGCGGCGCGGCAGGGATGATGGCCGCCATTACAGCGGCAGAGGCCGGCGGAACCGTTACTTTACTGGAGCCGAATGAGCGGCTTGGGAAAAAACTGAATATTACAGGCAAAGGACGCTGCAATGTAACCAATGATTCCAACGTCCAGGAGTTGCTGGCAAATGTCCCTCGCAACGGAAAATTTCTCTACAGTGCATTTTCCAGATTTGACAGCCGGGAGACCATGGCTTTTTTTGAACATCTTGGTGTTCCGCTGAAAGTGGAACGTGGACGCCGTGTATTTCCGGTGTCAGACCGAGCCTTTGATATCAGCGGTGCTCTGGAAAAGCGGCTGCGTTCCTTACGGGTGAGCATGGTGCGGGAGCGTGCTGTAAAATTGACTGTTTCGAACGGCACAGTATGCACGGTAGAAACGGAGAAAAGAACGCTTCCTGCCGATGCGGTTATTCTGGCCACCGGCGGTGTCTCCTATCCAGCCACTGGTTCAACCGGAGACGGGCATCGTCTGGCCGCCCAAGTGGGGCATACGGTGACCCCGCTGCGGGGATCATTGGTTCCTCTTTTGGCGGAAAGCTGCGGAGAATTGCAGGGACTGTCCCTGCGAAACATAGGACTGACTGTTCTGGAGAACGGGAAAAAGATCCATACGGATTTTGGAGAACTGCTGTTTACTCATTTTGGAGTCAGCGGTCCTCTCATTCTGTCCGCTTCAGCGCATATGCGGCAGTTTGAGAAGAAAACATATCAGCTGGAGATCGATCTGAAGCCGGCGCTGGACGAGCCTATGTTGGACAGGCGCCTGTTATCCGATTTTGAAACATATGCCAACAGCGACTTTATAAACGCTTTGGGCGGCTTGCTGCCGCAAAAGCTGATTCCGGTGATGGTCGACCGCTCCGGAATACCAGCTCACGAAAAGGTTCACGATATTACGCGGGAACAAAGAATAGGTTTGCTTCGTCTGCTTAAGCATTTTCCAATCCAGGTGACCGCCCCTTGCTCTGTAGAGCAGGCAATTGTCACTTCCGGTGGAATTAAGGTGAATGAAATCAATCCAACCACAATGGAATCGAAAATTGTAAAGGGATTATACTTTGCAGGTGAAATCATTGATGTAGATGCCTATACCGGCGGATTTAACCTGCAGATTGCCTGGAGTACAGGCAGAGCGGCCGGAGAAGCGGCAGCAGATCAAAACACATGAAAGAGGTTTCCATGGAACACATCAGTATTGCAATCGACGGGCCTTCCGGAGCAGGTAAGAGTACGCTTGCCAAAGCACTGGCGGCAAAATTAAATTTTTTGTATGTGGACACCGGTGCGATTTACCGCACCATTGCTTTGTATGTTTCCCACAGGGAAATCGATCCGGGACAGGAAAAAGAAGTGCTTGATCTTCTGCTGGACATCCACGTGGAATTGCGCTATAGCAGCGATGGGCTGCAGCATATGTTTCTCAACGGAGAAGATGTGACGGGAGAAATTCGTCTGCCGGAGGTGTCCAAATATGCCTCCGCTGTTTCTGCCTATCCGGGTGTGCGTGCGTTTTTGCTGCAGATGCAGCGGGATCTGGCAGGAAAAGGAAATGTGGTGATGGATGGCCGCGACATCGGTACGGTGGTGCTGCCCGATGCGGATGTTAAAATATTTCTGACGGCTTCTCCCGAGGCGCGCGCTCGCCGCCGGTGTGCGGAACTTGAGCAGCGCGGGACGCCTGAGCCTTTTGAGCAGGTACTCTCCGAGATTCAGCAGCGGGATTGGGACGACATTCACCGGGAGACCGCCCCCCTTCGAAAAGCAGAGGATGCCATAGAGGTCGATACCACGAGCTTGGACTTTAACGGGAGCCTTCGGATGCTTATGAAGGTAATCGAGGAGAACGTGGTATGAAACCATTTAATCGTTTATTTGTAGTCATCTATTATCTTGTAAGGCTGATTGCTGATCTGCTGCATCCTGTCAGTGTGGAGGGGATGGATCGGTTGCCTTCCGGTGGTGTGCTGCTCTGTCCCAATCATTCCAGCAACTGGGACCCTATTCTGGTGGCGCTGAAACTGCCGGTCAATTACCGCCTGCACATTATGGCCAAGGAACAGCTGTTTTACAACCCGGTTCTGGGCTGGATTCTTCGGAAAGTGGGCGTATTTCCCGTCAGCCGTGGAAATAACGACATTCAGTCTGTCAGAACCGCCATTGAAGTGATCAAGTCCGGTGAAAATCTCTTGATTTTCCCGGAGGGCACCGTCATTCGCAACGGGATCGGTGCCATGGACGGGCTTCCTGCTCATGCCAAGGGCGGTGTGGCCATGATTGGAGTACGGACAGGTGCGACAATTATTCCGGTGTTTGTAGACGGGGAAAAAAAGCTTTTTCATCGCACCCGTATTATTTTTGGAAAACCGTATCAGCCAGTATACTCCGGCCGACGCGGCACTACCGAGGAGATGCAGAAAATTGCGGATGAAGTGCTGGAAGCGGCCTATGCGCTGGGAGATCAGGCCGTTGGGGGGCAGCAGCTGTGCAAATAATTTTGGCCAAAAGTGCCGGATTCTGCTATGGTGTGGAGCGGGCGGTCGAACTGGCAAAGAGGACCGCGTCCGAATGCGGCGGCTGCTGGATGCTGGGAGATTTGATCCACAATGCCCACGTGGTGCAAAATCTGGAAGACTTGGGTGTTCGCAAAGCGGTGTCACCAGAGCAGATTCGAGCGGAGGACACCGTGGTAATCCGTTCTCATGGGGAGCGGAAGGAAATTTTGGAGGAACTTGGACGGCGCGGGGTTCACTGTGTCAATGCCACATGTCCGAATGTGCAGCGTATCCAAAATTTGGTGGCACAGTCCGAGCTGGAGGGGCGCCGCCCTGTGATTATCGGGGAGCCAAACCACCCTGAAGTGCTTGGTGTGGCAAGCTTTTGCAGTAATCCGCTAATTTTTGAAGGGCCCGAAGCACTCAGCCTTTGGCTGCAGGAGGACTTGGCCCACATGGAACTGCCGCTGACCGTTGTCGCACAGACTACTTGTATTCGTGAACTTTTTGAAACTTCTTCAAAAATCCTGAAAAAACAGTGTACAAACGTAAAAATATTTGATACAATATGCAATGCTACGCAAAAACGTCAATCTGAGGCGGCTGAGATTGCCGGGCAGGTGGACGCGATGGTCGTGGTAGGAGACCGTAAAAGCGCAAACACCAAGCATTTGACGGAAATTTGCCAAGAGAGATGTCCCCGCGTGTTCCAGGTGGAGCGGGCGGACGAGCTCTCGCCGGATTTTTTCAATGGTTGCTCTGTTGTGGGTCTTACGGCCGGTGCTTCCACACCTGCGGGCATCATTAAGGAGGTATATGCAACCATGAGTGAAGAGATCAAAGCGACAGAAGGTAAGGAAGAATCCTTCGAAGAACTGCTGAATCAATCTTTCAAGACTTTAAATACAGGAGAGAAGGTAACCGGCATTGTCACGGCCATCACGCCCACAGAGGTGCAGGTGGACGTAGGAGCCAAGCAGGCCGCCTATATTAAGCTGAGTGAACTGTCGGACGATCCCAACGCAAAGCCTGAGGATGTGGTCAAGATCGGTGATGAGATTGAGACCTATATCGTCCGCGTCAACGATATTGAAGGGTTTGCCGAACTGTCCAAGAAGCGCCTGGATGCTGTAAAAGTCTGGGAGAATATTGAGAAGGCCGTTGATGATAAGACGGTTATGGAAGGTACCATTACCGAGGTCAATAAGGGCGGTATTGTGGCGTCTGTCAAGGGCGTGCGTGTGTTCATCCCTGCTTCTCAGAGCGGGATGCCCCGTGGTGCGGATCTGAGCGATATGATCAAGAATAAGGTTCAGCTGCGCATTACCGAGGTCAACCGTGCCCGCCGCCGCGTGGTCGGCTCGATCCGTTCTGTGTCTGAGGAAGCCCGCAAGGCTGCTCAGGAAGAGGTCTGGAACAATATCGAGGTCGGCAAGCACTATACGGGTACCGTGAAGTCTATGACTTCTTATGGCGTGTTCGTGGATATCGGAGGTGTGGACGGAATGGTACATATCTCCGAGCTGAGCTGGAGCCGTATCAAGACTCCCTCCGAGGTATGTGCAGTTGGCGACACCATGGATGTGTACGTGATTTCCTTTGATCCTGAAAAGCATAAGATTTCTCTGGGTGTCAAGGATCGTAATGTTGATCCCTGGGATCTGTTTATGTCCAAATACCATGTCGGCGATGTGGCTCCTGTCAAGGTGGTTAAGCTGATGACGTTTGGCGCCTTTGCTGAGGTTGTACCCGGTGTGGACGGTTTGATTCACATTTCTCAGATTGCTGACCGCCGCATTGAAAAGCCCGGTGACGTCCTGTCCGAGGGCCAGGTTGTGGATGCGGAGATTATTGCCGTGGACGAGGAAAAGCATAAGATTTCTCTGTCCATCCGTGCTTTGCTGACTCCCACTGTACAGCAGGACGGTGAGGAAGCTTCCGCAGACGCAGAATAAAGAATATTTTTAAGGGCAGATGCGTCTGGCATCTGCCCTTTTTCTATTCAAATTTCATTCCGCGATTGCAATGCACGGACGACCATGTTATAATATTGACAATGTTGCAAACTATTAAAAAAAGCAGAACAGAAAACAGGGAGGAACATTTGATGACTTTTCAGGAAAAATATAAACAAAAGCTGACGACCCCCGATGAGGCAGTCAAGGTTGTCAAGTCAGGTGACTGGGTGGATTACGGTTGGTGCGTCGGCACTCCGGACGTGCTGGATAAAGCGCTTGCCAAGCGTGCGGAAGAGCTGACCGATGTGAATTTCCGCGGTGGCATTTTGACTCACCGTCCTGCGATTGCCGATGTCCCCGACGCTGCAAAGCGGTTCACTTGGAACTCTTGGCATATGGGTGGTACAGAACGTAAGATGATGAAAGAAGGATGGGCTTATTATGCCCCCATCCGCTATTCCGAACTGCCCAGCTATTACCGCGATACCATCGTTCCCAATGACGTGCTGATGATGCAGGTTACTCCTATGGATGAGCATGGCTGGTTTAACTTCGGCCCCAACGGCTCTCATCTGAAGGCTGCCTGCGAACGGTCCAAATGTATCATTTTGGAAGTCAATCAGAATATGCCTTATTGCCACGGTGGATTTGAAAACTGCATCCATATCGATGATGTGGACATGATCGTGGAAGGCAATAACCCCCTGGTAGATGAAATGGGCAAACCTGTCGAACCCAGTGAAGTTGATCTGGCTGTTGCCCGCCTGGTGATGGAGGAGATCCCTGACGGCGCCTGCCTGCAGCTGGGAATTGGCGCCATGCCCGGCGCTGTTGGAAAAATGATTGCCGAGTCTGACTTAAAGGATCTGGGCGTTCACACCGAGATGTATGTGGATGCTTTCGTGGACATGTCTATGGCGGGCAAGATCACCGGTTCACATAAGCCTTTTGATAAAGGCCGCCAGACCTACGCGTTTGCTGCAGGAACCAGAAAACTGTATGAGTTCCTGAACAATAATCCTGAGGGCATGATTGCTCCGGTGGACTATGTCAACGATGTTACCCGTGTTTCTCAGATTGAC
>QKDF01000279.1 GCA_003245395.1 Clostridia bacterium | reverse complement strand
TCATCTTCCTGTACGCCGTAAACCAAAATGTTCATCATGGCTCCTCAGGGATTCTCCGGCTTGGGATGATAGCCGAACTCATGATAAAAATAATCCATGATCAGGGAAATCTTCTGGTTTTCGTTGAAATGATCGTGCACCCGGTTGACGGCATAGGTGACGGGCCGGTCCTCCAGTACCTCCACAATGCCCAGGGCCGCCTGATACGCCATGCGCTCCAGAGCCTCCGTGGTAAATGCCGCGGTATGGGGTGTGACGATCACATTCTCCATGGAAAGCAAGGGATTGTCCGGCTTGGGAAGGTTCCCTTCAAACACGTCCAGGGCAGCTCCCCGGATCTTTTTCTCCCGCAGTACCTCGATCAGAGCTGTCTCGTCGATGACCTCTCCCCGTCCGGTATTAATCAAAAATGCGTCCGGCTTCATCAGCGCCAGTTCCCGCGCCCCGATGAGGTGCTTTGTCCCGGCGCTGCCGGGCAGATGCAGCGTGAGGAAATCTGCGGAGGAAATCACCTCGTCCATCTTGTTGGTCAGCACGCCGAAATCCGTGTTCTGCGGTTTCTGAATGTGCCGGTTATAGCCGATCACGCGCATATTCAGACCGTGGGCGGCCATCTTTGCCACCTGGTTACCGATGTTCCCCATGCCGATGATGCCCAGCGTCTTGCCCGCAACGTCGCTGCCGAAGAGCTTTCGAACATCCATGTCGCCGCTTTTGAGTCCGTTGTTATAGGCGATGGAGCGCTTTGCCAGCATCAGAATCAGGCCAACTGTATACTCGGCCACCGACGTCTGGTTGGACTGAGCAGCGTTGGTCACCTGAATTCCCAGCCTGGTGGCCGCCTCCACATCGATGCAGTCCACACCCACGCCATGCATGGATACCACCTTCAGCTTGGGGCAGGCTTCAAGCACCTTTTCCGTGATCTGGCCGTTTCTGGTCAGAATGCCGTCGCAGTCGGCGGCTTCCCGGAGCACCTTCTCCTCTTCAAACCCGCTCCCCATGACGACTTCATACCCATTTTGCTCCAGAAACTCTATTCCTTTATGGTTGATCGGCTCTGTGACAAGCACTTTATATGCCATGTTCGCCGCCTCCTTTTGTTTTATATTTTATCTTATGGCATGTAAATCCGTTTTACAAGTTTGATTCTGTCCATGATTTTTGCCGTTCACTAGACAGTTTGTCGAATCCGCTCCGGCCCGCCTCACCGCTTTTGCATCGCTTATGCGCATCAGAGCCATGGACAAAGTGTCGTTGTTTTTCAGTCTGTTTGCGCATACTGTATAAAACTGTTAGAATGTATTTGACTGTTGCAGCCGGGTATGCTATTTTACCGAAAAGGGCTACAAGAAAGGAGCTCAGCGGATGATGATCAAAGGTGGTTTTACAAGTTACGGGCAGGACATCGGCATTTTGATGATGCCCACCGTTTTTCCGCGCATTCCGGGGGATATCGGCAACGCAAAGACGTTTCCTTTCCCGGTGCGCTATCGAATCGTTGAAGATGTGGAAGTGGCCAATTTAAGCAAGAGCAATGCCCAGGAGCGGCTGATCCAGCCGTTTATCCGGGCAGCTCAGGCCCTGGAGGCGGAAGGCTGCAAGGCAATCACGACCAGCTGCAGCTTTTTGAGCGGCTTCCAGCGAGAACTGGCCGACGCCGTGCACATCCCGGTCTTCACCTCGGCGCTGCTGCTGGTGCCTATGATCCGGGCCATGCTGGGCCGGGAACAGAAAATTGGAATCTTTACCATGAATCCCGCGCTGATGACCGAGGAAATCTTCCTGCAGTCCGGTTGGTCTGCAAAGGATGTTCCCGTCTGCGTCAGCGGAATGTCCCCGGACTCGGATTTCGCCAGGCTGATTATCGGCGATCTCCCCGAGGGAGATTCGGAGTCAATGGACGCCTGCATGCGGGATCTGGCGCACCAGCATATGAGCGCATATCCCGAAACCGGCGCTATCCTGCTGGAGTGCCCCAACTATGCTCCGTTTGCAAAGCTGGTTCAGGAGGTCTCAGGCGTCCCTGTTTTCAGCATCAATCAACTCGTCGAATTCATGCATGCCTGCGTAAGCACAAGAAGTTTCTGACCCTTCGCCAAGGTTTTGCGAACAGGAGCTCCAGCGCGCAGCCTGTCACGCAAGCCTCTGCTAAATCTGCAGATTGAGGAATCGACCGCTCAACAGGTTTGAACGGTTGATTCTTTCTTTTTTGCAAGGCGTACCCCCAGTTCTCCGACCGTTCTCTCCCTCAGAGGACAAAATGGCCTTAAAACCCAAAGTAATCATAAATCAGCAAAGAAATGGAGAGCTGCAGACGGGCATAATAGTCCCCCAGCGTCACGCCGCACAGTGACTCGATGCGCTCCAGGCGGTTTTTCAAGGTGTGCCGGTGGATATACAGCGCCGAGGAGGTAAGCACCAGGCTGCCCTGGCAGGCCAGATACATCCGCAGCGTATGCAGATAGTCGGTTCCCTTGCGCCGGTCATGCTCAATGACCTCATGGAGTGATTCGTCTGCCAGTAGAATGGCGCGATTGCTTTTGTGAACGCTTTCAAACATTTCAAACAGAGCCATTCTGTCAAAGGGACAAATTCCACGCCTGGCCCCCGCCTTTTTCAGCCGTTCAATCCCCTGCACGGCTTCGTCAAAGCCTGTCGTCAGCTCCTTGCCGCCCTCAAGCAGGGCCGCGCCTGCAAGCAGATTGATCTGCTCCTGTTCAAACAGCTGCAAAAGGTTTTCCGTTATCTCCATGATAAGCATGGAATAGGAGCTATCCCCGTTCATCTGTCCGTAAAGGAGCGTTTTTCCGCCCGCACTCTCCATCTTTACCCGCGTACAGCGACGTTGAAGCAGCGCACGCAGACGGCGCACGGAAGCCTCCGACCGCTGCGCAGCCCCTGTGGGGTTTGCATAAGACAGCTGGGTCAAAAGCAGCACGGTGCTCCCCTGCTGTGCCTGTCCCGGCAGTTTCTCCCGCAGCGCCACAAGATCCACGTCGGTGTGCGGGGAAAGGTCGCGGTTGATATTCTCCAGCAGCACATGCATAATGTGGGAAAAGGTCAGCTCCTTGGGCAGGACAAGCACCGGCAGCCCGTAGCGGTTCGCCTCGTCGATCACATATTGCGGAATTTCGTCGATATAGTATCCTGGCTGAATTGCAATGCCGCTTACCCCTCGGGCGCTTAGGCGTGCGATCAGATCCTGATGGCTCTTTTCATCGTCCATCCGATAGCCTGTGGTGACAAGCATCTCATTTTTTTGCAGGGAGTCCGGTGCGTCGAGAATTTCCATCACATTCACCCAGCGTACCGGATTGTTGATTCCCTTTTCACCCGCCACAATTTTTGCACCTGCAAACAGGTTCATCTCGATGATATTGCGAACCCGAAAGTCCATATTCACACCTCATTTCACAAGCAGGGAAGAAGAACAAGCGTCTTCTTCCCTGCTGTAATTTCCGTATTGCGCGCTTGCGGTAAAGTGCCTTTATCCAGCGTGCATCAAAGCAGGAACATTGCAACAACCAGAGTTGCGCCCATTCCGCACAGCACGGGAATCAGATTCTTGCGAGCCAGGTCGGCAGCCTTTACGTTGCAGATCGCGGCCACAGGAATGACGCCCCAGGGGATGATGGTGCCGCCGCCGGTCCAGATGGTAACGATCTGGCCCAAGGCGCTGAGCGTTGCGACATTGGCGCCGGAGGCAAGCGAGAAGGTATGGGCCAGAGATCCCACCAGAGGCAGGCCCGAGAAACCGGAGCCGTCCAGGCCGGTGATTACGCCGATCAGCGCCTGCATGACCGCAATGGGTGCCGTTGCCATAGGCACGGCGTTCGCCATGGCCATGCCCAGATCGGTGAGGATGTCCGGGGAACCGTCACCCAGGATCTTGGCGGCCATTTCGCCGCTGCCCATGAAGAAGAAAGCGGCAATCACGATCACGGGGGCAAAAATCTTGATGGCGAAAATAAAGCCGTCTTTCACCATATCGGTGATCTCATCCATAGAGGCAAGGATGTCGCCTTTTCCGATGACAATTACGCTCATGATGATCACGGAAGTGCCGCCCACCAGAGCCGTGGCGTCTCCGCCCACGATGTGGAAGATAACCATCAGCACCACGTCCGCAATAAATGCGAGGGGTGTCAGCACTGCCATTAGATAGGCGAATTTGGTGGGCTCCACCGTCGGCTTGGCCTCATCAGCCTGCTCAATTACCTGCTGGGCAGGCGTCTTCTTCATATCCCGCAGGAACATGATGAACGCAACCGCCAGCGTCACGCCGCTCATGACCAGCCACAGCGGAACACTTGCCGCCATGAGTTCGGTGGTTTCGATACCGGCCGCTTTTGCAGTGATGGCAGGAGCGCCCTGAATGAAGTAATCGCTGGAGAGTCCCATGCCGTGTCCGAAGATATTCATGGAAACCGCAGCCCAGATGGCGGGCAGGCCGGCCTTGAGCGCAACCGGTAGCAGCAGAGCGCCCACCAGCGCCACTGCAGGAGACGGCCAGATGAACCAAGAGGTAATCAGCATCACGAAACCAACCACAAAGAACGCGATCTTCTGAGATTTAATGACCTTCTGGAACGGGCGAATCATCAGCTCGTCTGCCCCGATGGAGGCCAGGGATCTGGACATGGACACCACCAGCGCGATCACGACGATGATCCCCAGGAATTCCGAGCCGGATGTGACCAGCGAGTTGTACATGATCTGGATGGTCTTGATGATGCTGCCGGAGCTTGCGAAGCCCATCAGCAAAATACCGATGATGCAGGGCAGCACAATTTCTTTTTTAAGGACCAGCGCTGCAATGATGACAACCGTCATAATGATATAGACGTAATGTAGTATTCCCAAAGTAACCATTGTTTTTCTTCCTCCTCATATACTGGTGAGTATGTCAGGGTTTTGCGCAATACAGGTTGGGTTGACCGGTGCTTGGGGGGGGGTGAATGGCTGCTGTTTGGATGTTCAGTTTGCCGGGGTAAATACGTTGGTAAGACCCAGACGCTCCACCTTTTCACGGATGGCGGTAACGTCTGTGGTATACAGGTTCAACTCCTTCATCCGCTCAAACAAAACGGAACCGGAGAAGGTATATTTCAGGCCAAGACCCTTTTCGGTCTGCATCTGCTCATCGACATAGGCAACTGCGTCTCCGATGGCCAGCTCGCGGGGCAGCACCAGCGGCGTTTCGCCTTTGACGATGCGCACGGCGTTGTAGCCTGCCAGCGTTCCGGTGACAATGGCCTCGGTATGTCCTACCAGCAGTCCGGCCTTTTCGCCGCCGCAGAACAGATTGGCGACGCCCTTGACCTTCAGTGCGTTGTCCCGGGGCGCCATTGCAAAATAACGCATGGAGTTACCCTTGCCGCCGGCATACGGATCTTCATAGCGGGCATTTTCAAATCCGGGAATCTTGTGCAGACGCTCGATGCCGAAGAACGGGCTCATCAGTTTGGCGTGGCCGGTGTCAAGCAGCACCACATTTTCCATGAACTCTTTCAGGGCATACTGCTGGCATGCTTTGATATCCAGATGATCCTCAATCAGCTCTTCGGGTACTTTGATCACCGCAACGCCTGTTTTGTTCAGCTGATCGACAATCTCAGGGGCGAGAGATTCCTTGTACAGCTTGCACGAACCGCTCATGGCGCCAATTGATCCGTTTGCCTTTTTGCCCTGCATCTCCTGTACGCCCGCCAGACCCGCGAGGCTGACGCGTCCGCCGAAGCTGGGGCAGCGCAGCACGCACATGGCGCAGCCGTTGCCGTACTTGGCGCAGTTATTCATGGGGCCCGCCGTACCGGTAGTATCGATGAAAGCATCACCCTCCAGCCACTCACCGTTGTCCACCTGAGCCGCGGCAATCCGGTCGCCCTCCATGCGCACCTTGGTAATTCTGGCCTGGAACAGGATCTTCACGCCGATGCTCTCAAGATATCTCTGTACCGCCATGGGTGTTTTAGCGATATCATACAGGTTTGCGTGCTTATGCCCGGGGAACTCAATATTTTTGTGTCTGCAATTCGCATCCACAATCTCGAAGATCTCACCGCCACCCAAGGCGATGGCTTCTTCGGTTGCCGTAAAACGACCGTTGTTGCGCATAATACCGCCCACCAGGCCGGTGCCCAGCAACATGTCCGTGCGTTCGCACAAAGTCACATCTGCTCCGTTTTTCTTCGCCGAAACCGCAGCCGCACAGCCGGCCCAGCCTCCGCCAACAATGATCACCTTCATACTGTTTTTTTCTCCTTCTTCAGTGAGCTAATAAAAAAGATGGCGCATCAAGATGTCCGATGTGGCTGTGACCACAACATCTTGAAAACCCCATCGTTTTGTGGCTTGATCATATAGCCCCATGCGGCCCTTTGTCAAGGTTGTTTTGCAAATTGCCAGATTTTCACCAAAATAGCACTGCGCCCGTGCTTTACTGCGGCGAATTTTTATTAAAAGCGCTGTATTTCGCTATATTTCTTTGAAAATCGTCAGTTTTCGGCTTATATTCGCGTAAATTATACACTTTTACAGATATATAAATACGGTATGAA
>QKDF01000133.1 GCA_003245395.1 Clostridia bacterium | reverse complement strand
GGAGCGGGAACTGGAGGTACGGCTGTTTGAGCGCACCCCCCGGAGTGTGAGCCTGACGCCGGCGGGACGGGCCTTTTTTAAGAGCTGTCCCGCCATTCTGGACAACTACCGCAGCGGTGTCTCGGCTGCGCATCTGGCGCAAAAAGGCTTCACCGGTTCACTGACCCTTGGCATTATGCGGGACAACTTTGAATCTACTCTGCCCGAGATTTTTCAGGCGTTTCACAGGGAATATCCGCAGATTTCCCTGTATCTCCGGGGCTACAGTCATTCCAAGCTGCTGAGCGCATTTGAGCGCGGCGAAGTGGACGCCATTTTGAATTATCAGAATATTTCCACCGTGGAGGACGACGAGGAGATGATCTTGCTTCGCCGGAACCGGCAATGTGTCATCATGTCTTTGGATCATCCTTTTGCCGGACGCGGCAGCTTGCGGGTGGATGAGCTTAGAAACGAACCGTTTGTGGTCATGGCGCGCACGGTTTCGATCCCTGGGCACGATTTTATCTGGCGGACGGCAATGGAGGCGGGCTTTGCTCCTCATGTGGTGGAGGAAGCGGCCCAAGTCCCTGTTTTGCTGACTCTGGTTGCCTGCGGGATCGGAATTTCGACGCTGGGGGACGATATGGAATATCTGGCCCGAGGACAGGTGGCTTTTGTGCCGCTTCTGGGAGTTCCGCTGTCCAATCAGGTGTTTATGTGGCATCGCAGTTCTACAAATCCGGCACTTCCTCATTTGGTGGAAACCATACGCTCCCTGCAAAAGAACGGGGGAAAATAGGCGGCGGCTATGGCGGCATGCAGCGGGAAATAAAAAGCGCCCAATCCGGATTTGGCCGGATTGGGTACCGGGATGGTGGGCGCGGTTTGGTTGCGAATAGAACTTTTGCGCCTGTCCCTCTTGCAATCAGCCGGGATTTATGCTATAAAATCATCATTGGGAATGAAGTTCTCCCAGGCGAAAGCTGAACCGCTGTTAAGCTGATGACTTCTGCAATATGCAGGGGTATCAGCTTTTTATTTTTAATTTGAGGAGTTCAACCAATGCGTAAATATATATATATCGGATGCGGTGGGTTTGCCGGAGCGATTCTGCGGTTCCTGGTCAAAGGAATCCGGCTGTACAATTATCATGAAAACGTGCCGCTGAACACGCTTTTTGTAAATGTTTTGGGTGCGTTTCTGATGGCCTTTCTGCTGACGCTTGCATTTGAGGTCTGGTCGTTTGACGCGGATATCCGCCTTGGACTGACGACCGGATTTCTGGGCGCGTTTACTACCTTTTCCACACTGTGCAAGGAAACGGTGGGCCTTCTGCGGAGTGGGGACTATTTTTCCGCGATTTCCTATCTGACGGTGAGCACCGTGCTGGGGCTGGGGGCGGCCTATTTCGGGAGTGTCATTGCCCGCGAGCTGATTGCAGGACTGATTAGAAAAACAAAGGACAACAATGAAAGCGAAGTGGAGTAATTGGATCTGATCTTGGTTGGCGTCGGGGGGATGCTGGGCGGATTGTGCAGATTTCAGCTGGGTAAAATGATTTCCGAGCGGGCCAGCACGGTGTTTCCGGTGGGAACGTTTATCATCAATATCACAGGCGCGGTGCTTCTGGGGATGCTGACGAGTGTGAATGCCGGAGACAGGATTTACATGGCGCTGGGAGACGGTTTCCTAGGGGCGTTTACCACATTTTCAACCTTCATGTATGAAGGGTTTCACCTGTTTCAGGACGATGAGAAGCTCAATGCGTTTGTCTATGTGCTTGGGTCTCTTTTTTTAGGTATACTTGGTTTTGCAGCCGGATATGAAGCCGGCAGATTTCTTTAAGTTAGGAGCTGAATCTATATGAAACCGGGAGATCACTGCCAGCTGCTTAAGATCTATGTCAGCGAGGATTCCAGATACAAAAACCACAATCTCTATACAGCCGTCGTCTGGAAATTGAAGGAGGCCGGCATTGCGGGCGTTACCGTGACGCGGGGAATCGAGGGGTATGGTAAGGGAAAAGCCATCCATACCGAGCGGATTCTTGTGCTCAGCGCAAGCCTGCCCATCGTGATTGAAGCAATCGATACTGCCGAGAAAATTCAAAAAGTGATACCGATCCTCTCTGAAATGGTGAATGAGGGTATGATGATGGTAACGGATGTCAACGTCATTCGTTACGGGAAAGAATAAGTGATTACACACGGCTTTTCCATAATTGAACATTATAAAAGCGCCCTGTTCGGCAAAGAACAGGGCGCTTTTCAGCTGGAAAGAAAGCTGCGGCTGGACTTGACGGCGAACAAGCCCCTGCATCCGGCGGCTAAAATCTGAATTTTGTGCTATCCTAGCTCATACGAATGATTTTTATATTTGGAAATCAGAAGCAGAGAGGGGAATGCTCTTGAAAAAAGAGTTTGAAAAGCTGGAAGCGTGTCTCCTGCGTGACGAACGGCCATCTGTCCGCCTTCGCACGTTTGCCAGGGAAGCATGGTTTCAGGCATTTCCGTTTTCATTACTTTTGGAAGAGGAAAAAACAGAGCAGTCGCCGGTCCATCATCCGGAGGGAAACGTATGGGAGCATACGCTGCTGGTCGTTGATGAAGCTGCCAAAAGAAAGAATTACAGCACAGACCCCAGGGCCTTTATGTGGGCGGCGTTGCTCCATGATCTTGGAAAGCCGGAAACGACAAAGGTGCGCAAGGGCAAAATTACAGCGTATGAGCACGACGTAAAGGGAGCGGAACTGTCCCGCGCGTTTTTGTCCGCCCTTACGGATGAAACGAATTTCACGGATGCCGTGGCATGGCTCGTGCGGTATCACATGCAGATCCTCTATGTGAGCAAAGGACTGTCCTTTGCAGATATTCCCGGGATGAAACAGCATACGAATGCGGAAGATGCTGCGCTTTTGAGCTTCTGCGATCGCCTGGGAAGAGCGGGGGCGAACCCTGATGCGGAGCGGAGAACTGTTGCGGCATTTTTACAGCGGTGCCACGAGAACGCCGACCTGCCCTGGCTCAGAGAAATTCAAAGAAAACTCCCTGCGTCCGAATGAACGCAGGGAGTCCAATCTCTACATTAAGAGTGGTGGACATGCTTGGCCCAAAAACCACCAATGAGATGTTTTGGCTCATAGGAGATGATAAACGCGTTTGGCGCCACCTCATGTAAAAGGCCAATCAGATTTCTTTCGTCACTGCGCTTTGCCAGCACATCCAGGACAAGACGGGGGCCGTCGCGTCCTTCGGCCGTCCATGAAGTGACGCCGTAACCGGCATCCCGCAGCGTATGCGGAAGGCAGCATCCGACAGAGTCGACGACGACCTGGACATTTACATATCCAAGCGCAAGGCGCTGTTCAATCATGCTGCCAATATACACGCCTGCTCCGTAGCCCAGGCAATAAGCGATAATTTTGACAGGACTGTTCAGGTTCTGCAAAACAATGGAAAGCCCAAGCAGATAAGAGCCAACTTCCACCATACAAAGCAAAGATGCGAGGATGCGCCTGCCTTTGATGACAAAAATGGTGCGCAGCGTATTCAAAGAGACGTAGACAATGTTGATTGCAATGATAAATATGATGAGTGCTATGAAGGTCACCTCCTCGATGCTGGTGCGCGGATCGGATAATCGTCCAGCCCGCTGTGTTCCGCTTCCGGCGTCTGGCGGGGAAGCATATAATTTGAAGTTATTTCAATTTAAAGTATACAGGAAGAAACCCGTTTTGCACAAGACAAAAGTCGAAATATTTCGAAAAAACACAATCTGTGCGGTACGGATGCATTTGCGGAGATGCGAAAGCGGCGTATCCGAGCGTGCGGTTTTGGGGTATTGAAGCGAAAGCGGCAGCCGGGAAACAAACAGCGGCCTCTCCTTCCGGAGAGGCTGCTGTCAGAAATCTTCGTTTTCAGGAGATGTCTGCGTTTTTGGGCTTGTGTGTGACAGGGAGAAAGTCGCCGCTCAGCAGTACAGGCGCATTCCCACAAGCAGGCAGCCGTTGATATACGGCAGTCCCGCCTCATTGAGATAGGCAATGAGTTCGTCGCTCTCGGCACCCGGCTGGATAACGATGCACTTGAAGGGCTTTTTGCACTCCTGCATCAGTTTAAGTCCCTTTGCCGGATGGATGCACAGGTCGATGATGTCAATGTCCGCCTCCACGTCGTTGATGGAGGCCAGCTCCGCCCCCACCGCATAGGTCTCATAGCCCTTTTCCATCAGTCCGTGCTTGATTTCATACGCGTATTTTTCGGGATTGAGCGTGTTTCCAACTACCACAAAGGTGTGCTGTGCCATGACTTCTTTTAAATCCATTTGAATGACCTCCTGATAAAAAATATTGAAAGTGAAATGACGGGAACAGGAAATACCGTGCCTGAAGACAGCTGTGGGAAAGGAATTCTGCAAAAGCGTGCTTGCAATTTGCGGGCGGATTTGCTACGCTGTAACAAGTTGCGGATACGAGGCGGAACCGCCCGTGCCGAGCCAGTTTATCAGGATGATGCCGCCCTCTTCCCGGCGCCGCACCATCAGGCGGGAGTCTCTGCATGGAACGTACAAAGGCATACGGAAAATATCTTTCGGCGCTGCTGCTGTTTGGGCTCAACGGCATTGTGGCCAGCCACATTCAGCTCAGCAGCTATGAGATCGTCTTTACCAGATCGCTGATTGCAAGCGCGTTTCTGGCGTTGATATTTATCATTACACAAAAACGGTTCCGCTTTCCGGAAAACAAGAGACACTTTTTGTATCTGCTTCTTTCCGGCGTGGCCATGGGGACCAGCTGGATGTTTTTGTACGAAGCCTATCGGCAGATCGGCGTGGGAGTTGCCACACTGGCAAACTACTGCGGGCCGGTGATCGTGATGGTGGTTTCACCGCTGTTTTTCCGGGAGAAAATCACCCTGCCGAAAATTGCCGGCTTCCTTACCGTGATGGTCGGGATGGTGTGCATCAACTACGGTGCCATGACCGAGGGAAAATCCGCATGGGGCGTCTTTTGCGGGATTATGTCCGCCGTGACGTATGCCGGTATGATCGTTTCAAACAAGAAGGCATCCAGCATTACGGGCCTGGAGAACGCCATGTGGCAGCTGATTTCGGCTTTCGTGACAGTCGGCGTATTCCTGGGATTCAAGCAGGGCTTTGTCCTGCAGATCGGCCGAGAGAGCCTTCTGCCTGTTTTGATTCTGGGCGTCGTCAACACGGGAATCGGGTGCTATTTTTATTTTTCGTCCATCGGCTGGCTGCCGGTGCAGTCCGTGGCCATCTGCGGTTATCTGGAGCCGCTTGCCGCGGTGGTGTTTTCCGCCTTGCTGCTGCATGAGGCAATGGATGGTGTTCAGATTATGGGGGTGCTCCTGATCTTCGGGGGCGCCGCGTTCGGCGAGCTGTACCACCGCCGGGGGGCTGTGCCCACCGAACAGAGCAGCACATCCGAGGTGTGATTGCCATTCAATTGATCATTTACGCGGGGCCTTCCGGGGCTCCGCGTTTATTTTTCCTTGCTGTGCACATCCTAATCCCGGGGTGATGCAAAATATGGAATCGATTTGGAGTAAAACCGTACCCATACCGGAATTTCCGCCTTTGTCAGGGGACCTGCATGTGCAGGCTGCCGTGCTGGGGGGTGGAATGGCCGGAATTCTGACCGCTTATCGGCTGCAGGAGCAAGGGGTGGATGCAGTCGTGCTGGAGGCGTCCACGGTAGCCAGCGGACAAACCGGGGGCACAACGGCAAAAATCACATCGCAGCACAACCTGATCTATGCCCGGCTGATCCGCGAATTCGGCCCGGAAAAGGCGCGCCTGTATGCCCAGGCAAATCAGCAGGCCATTGAGGAATACAGCCGGGTAATCGAGCACCTTGGCATCGAGTGCCGCTTTGAGCGGCGGCCGGCATACCTGTATGCCACGCTGGCGGAGGACGCGCCGAAGCTGAAGCAGGAGGCGCAGGCGGCCCGGAGTCTGGGGATCGACGCGGAATTTACTGCGGAGACGGAGCTGCCGTTTCCCGTTGCGGGGGCTGTCCGGTTTGACGGACAGGCACAGTTTCATCCGCTGGCGTTTTTGCGGGCAGTTGCCGGAAAGGTGCGGGTTTTTGAACACACCGCCGCCGTCAAAGTGGAAGGCAATCGGATTCTGACGGACAGAGGTACTGTTACGGCGGAAAAAATCGTCTTTGCCACGCATTTCCCGTTTCTCAATGTGCCCGGCTATTACTTTGCACGCATGCACCAGGAGCGAAGCTATGTGCTTGCACTCACGGGGGTTTCGCCTTTGCACGGAATGTATCTGGGCATCGGGGAAAACGGGCTCTCGTTTCGCTCCTGCGGAGAAACATTGCTGCTGGGCGGAGGTGGTCACCGCACGGGAGAAAATCGGACAGGCGGGAAATATGCGTCTCTTAGAGAAAGAGCCGCGGAATTTTTTCCGAATGGGGTCGAGACAGTCCATTGGTCGGCGCAGGACTGTATGCCTTTGGACGGCGTTCCCTATATCGGTAAGTTTGCTGCGTCCACGCCGGATTGGTATGTGGCCACCGGCTTCGGAAAGTGGGGGATGACCAGCAGCATGGTGGCGTCCATGCTGTTGTCGGACTTGATTGCCGGCAAATCCAATCCCTGGGCAGAGGTGTTTTCACCTGAGCGCTTCACGCCGTCCGCCTCTGTGAAGAATTTCCTGACAGAGGGGGCAC
>QKDF01000218.1 GCA_003245395.1 Clostridia bacterium | reverse complement strand
TGTAACCCTTTCCGGCATAGACTTCCCCTGTGCATCCGTCCGCAAATACGCGCCTCCTCCCGGACACCCGGTGCAATCAGGCTTTCAGCCGACTTGCATAACCCATACGGACAAACATACACTAGGGTTGCCTGAATTCTGGAAAGTGCGGTGCTTATGAGTTTATATGCGATCGTTCTATTATTTTTACTGGGACTGGGTCTGATTGTTAAAGGCGGCGACTGGTTTCTGGACGGCGCGGTCTGGATCGCGGAAGCCACCGGTGTCCCCCGGTTCATTGTGGGCGCCACAGTCGTCTCTCTGGCCACCACTCTGCCGGAACTGACCGTGTCCATCACCGGTGTGCTGGAGGGGGAGGTAGACCTGGCGGTCGGCAATGCAATTGGCTCCGTCACGGCCAACATCGGCCTGATTCTGGGACTCTCCGTCCTCTGTATTCCTTCCGCGGTCAACAGAAAGCAGTTTGACATCAAAGCTTTGCTGATGCTCTGCGCCGTGGCGCTGCTGACAATTCTATGCCGGAGCGGAAGCCTGGCTCTGCTGCCGGGCCTTCTTTTATTTGTGGTCTTTGCTCTGTATTTATTCAGCAATCTCCACGACGCCCAGTCCGGTGCGGCCTCCCGCCGGGAAAAGCATGGCCTGCGGCACTTTTCCCGCCGACAGATAGCCGAGAAGCTCGGACTTTTTGCCCTGGGCATCACCGGCATCATCATTGGCTCTCAGCTGCTCATTGACCACGGCAGCGCGCTGGCGGTGCGTCTGGGGGTTCCGTCCAGCATCATCGGGGTCACGCTGGTGGCAGTGGGCACCTCCCTGCCGGAACTGGTCACCACGCTGACAGCCATCGTGAAAAAAGAGGCCTCCATGTCTGTGGGCAACATCATCGGCGCCAACGTGATTGATCTGACCCTGATCCTGCCCATCTGTTCCGCTCTGTCCGGCGGGTCCCTGGCCATCAACCGCCAGACGCTGACTCTGGATCTGCCGGCCTGCCTGACGGTGGCGGTTGTCGCCCTGTTCCCTCCCCTGTTCAAGGGCCGGTTTTACCGCTGGCAGGGCGTGGTGCTGCTGGTTCTTTACACGGTCTATATGATCCTGCTGATCAGCTGACCATCCCTCATCTCGCCGTCCGGGACGCTCCGAAAGGAGCGTCCCCTTGCTTTTTCACCCTGTCTGGTATACTCTGGGACAAAGAATTCTCTGTTTCTCCTTTCGGGCAGCAGTCGAAGCAGATCGCCGGGGGACGGTTCGTTCATCCGAGCGGATTTTGTGCAAATGGCAGATTTTATTTTGGTAGCGAATTACCACTTTACTTTGTTAGCAAAATAAAGTACAATGATTCCATCAAATCAGACCGGAAATTTTCCGGCATGCGGAGGAATACATGGAGTTCGATCTTGGAATTTTAAAGCCGCAGGAGCAGGTTTCGCTTCAGCTGAGATTTTTATACGAGAAGGCCGGCTACCGCAAGTATCATATGGGGCGTTTTGAGGAATACGGTCTTTATCAGGAAAACCGGCGCTTTCTCTCCAGCGAACAGGTGATCACCTTCACCGATCTGGATGGACGTCTGCTGGCGCTCAAGCCGGATGTAACCCTGTCCATCGCCAAAAATGCCCAGCCCGCTCCCGGCGAGTGCCAGCGGTATTACTACGCTGAAAATGTCTACCGTCCCAGCCTGGAAAGCCATACCTTCCGGGAGATCAGCCAGATGGGGCTGGAGTGCATCGGCGCGGTGGACGACGCGGCGGAGACGGAGGTTTTGTCTCTGGCTCTGCAAAGCCTTTTCCTGACGGGGCGGGATTCCGTGCTGGAACTGTCCCATATGGGCTTTGTGACCGGTCTGTTCGATGCCGTGGGCGCCGGGGAGGCGATCCGTCCCAAGCTGCTCACCTGTATCCGGGACAAAAATATCCACGAACTGCAAAAAATCGCCGCCGCGGTTGGGCTTTCCCCGCAGGGGATTGACGCCCTGTGTTCCCTGCGGTCTCTCTCCGGTTCCTGGGAGACGGTTTTGATGGAAGCGGCTCCCATGGCGCTCAACGCCCCTATGGGCGCGGCGCTGGCGGAACTTCGGACCATCTGCCGTTCTCTGGAAAGTCAGGGCAATACGAAGAATCTGAAGCTGGATCTGTCTCTGGTCAACGACATCGACTATTATAACGGTCTGGTGTTTCAGGGCTATCTGGTCGGACTGCCCCGGGCCGTACTCAAGGGCGGACGGTATGACCCTTTGACGGATCAGTTTACCCCCGGTGCCCGTGCCATCGGCTTTGCCCTGTATTTAGATGAGCTGGCCCGGCTGGAGACGCTGTCCGCATCGGATGAGGGCGGCGCTCCCGCCATGATCAACGTGGCTCTGCCCAAGGGCCGCCTGGGTGACAAGGTCTATGACCTGCTGGCGGGCGTGGGCTACGGCTGCCCCGAAAACTATGCCGACACCCGCAAGCTGGTGGTGGAAAACCGCGAGGCGGGCATCCGCTATTTCCTCGTCAAGCCCAGCGATGTGGCCATCTATGTGGAGCACGGCGCGGCGGACGTGGGCATCGTGGGCAAGGACATCCTGGCCGAGTCCAACGCAGACGTATATGAGCTGCTGGACACAGGTCTGGGCCGGTGCCGGATGTGCGTGGCCGGGCCCAAGGACTTTGAGGACGACCCCGGCCGCACGCTGCGGGTAGCCACCAAGTTCGTGAGCATTGCCAAGGCGTATTATGCCGCACAGGGCCGGGACATTGACATCATCAAGCTCAATGGTTCCATCGAGCTTGCCCCCATTTTGGGGCTGTCCGACGTGATCGTGGACATTGTGGAAACAGGCACCACCCTGAAGGAGAACAACCTGCGGGTGCTGACGGAGTTCATGCCGATCTCCGCCCGTGTGATCGCCAATAAGGCCAGTTTCCAGTTCAAAAACAAGGAGATTTCCACACTCGTGCACAAGCTGGCGGAGGTGAGCGGCAGTGATTAAAATTTACGACTTCAACACCATTCCCGAGTCGGAGATTCTCACCCGGGCCATCTTGTCCGAGGACGAGGTCAACGACGCGGTGGATGCCATTCTGTCCGACATCCAGAAAAACGGCGACGATGCCCTGCGCCGGTATACGGCACGGTTCGACGGTGCGCACCCGGACAGCCTGCTGGTCTCTCCGGAGGAGCTGGACGCGGCCATGGATGCCATGGACCCGGCGTTCCTGGAAACGCTGCGTCAGGCGGCAGAGAACATTCGGGCGTTCCACAGCCGCCAGGTTCACAATAATTTTGTCATCACCGACAAGCCCGGTGTAATCATGGGTCAGCGGTATACGCCCATTGAAAAGGTGGGCATCTGCGTTCCCGGAAACACGGCGGCCTATCCCTCCTCCGTGCTGATGGACGCCATTCCGGCCTCCATCGCCGGCGTCAGCGAAATCGTCATGACCACCCCTCCCAACGCCGAGGGTAAGATTGCCGCCCCGGTGTTGGCCGCGGCAAAGCTGGCGGGCGTAACAAAGATTGTAAAGGCGGGCGGCGCACAGGCCGTGGCCGCCCTGGCCTATGGTACCGAGAGCGTACCCAAGGTGGATAAGATCGTCGGCCCCGGCGGCATCTTTGTGGCCGCGGCCAAGCGAAAGGTATTCGGTCTGGTGAGCATTGACATGATCGCCGGCCCCAGCGAAATCCTGGTGCTTTCCGACGGGAAGAGCGACCCGAAATGGGTGGCCGCCGACCTGTTGAGCCAGGCGGAGCACGATCCCCGTGCCAGCGCCGTGCTGGTGACGGACAGCGCAGACCTGGCCCGCGCCGTGCAGGCCGAGGTGGAGCTTCAACTGGAGGCTCTCCCCCGCCGGGACATCGCCCGGAAGTCCATCGATACCAACAGCAAGATCATTGTCACCGACAGTCTTGAAAAAGCAATGGACGCAGCCAACCGTATCGCGCCGGAGCATCTGGAGCTGTGCGTGGATGACCCCTTCGCCCTGCTGGGAAAGGTGAAAAACGCCGGCAGCATCTTCCTCGGACGCCACGCGCCTGAGGCGTTGGGTGATTATTTCGCCGGCCCCAACCACACGCTGCCCACCTCGGGTACAGCGCGGTTCTCCAGTCCTTTGAGTGTGGACGATTTCGTCAAGAAATCCAGTTTCCTCTACTATACACAGGACGCCCTTCAGGCCGTTTCGCCCCGGATTCAGGACTTTGCCCGGCGGGAGGGACTGGAGGCCCATGCCCGGTCCATCGCCGCCCGGGATGAAATCAGCAAAGGAGATGCAGGAAAATGAGTCAATTTGTCTCGCAGGAAGCCGGAAGTCTGGCCCCCTATACCCCGGGTGAGCAGCCGGTGGATCTGCAGTATGTGAAGCTCAACACCAACGAAAGTCCCTTCCCTCCCTCCCCCAAGGTGGTCAAAGCCGTCTCTCAGGCGGAGCTTTTGAAGCTGAATCTCTATTCCGACCCCACCTGCGGGATGCTCTGCCGTTCCATCGCCAAGCGCAATGAACTCAAGCCTGAGCAGGTGCTGGCGGGCAACGGCTCGGACGAGCTGCTGTTTTTCGCCTTCCGTGCTTTCTGCGGCGAGGGAAAAGGCGCCGCCTATGCCGATATCACCTACGGCTTTTACAAGGTCTGGGCCAAGTTTTTCAATCTGGAGTCCACAGTTATTCCCCTGCGGGAGGATTTCTCCCTGAATATCGACGACTATATGGACTTCCCCGGCACCATCTTTATCGCCAACCCCAACGCCCCCACCGGCATAGCCGTTCCCGTGCGGGAGATCAAGCGCCTGCTGGAAGCCAATCCCGACCGGGTCGTGGTGGTGGACGAAGCCTATGTGGACTTTGGCGGAGAGAGCTGCATCCCCCTGCTTTATGCCCACGATAACCTGCTGATCATCCAGACGTTTTCCAAGAGCCGCTCTCTGGCGGGCGGGCGCATCGGTTTTGCTCTGGGCTCAGCAGACCTGATCGCGGATCTCAACCGGGTCAAATACAGCTTCAACCCTTACAACGTCAACCGCCTGTCCATCGTGGCCGGCGCCGCCGCTATGGAGGACGAAGACTATTTCCGCAAGTGTACGTCTACCGTAGCCCAGAACCGGGAGTGGACAGTTGGTGCGCTGGAGGCATTGGGCTTTACCGTTCTGCCCAGCTGCGCAAACTTTATCTTTGTAAAATCCGACCGCATTCCCGGCGGGGAACTTTACCGCCGGATGAAGGAAAACGGCGTGCTGATCCGCTGGTTTGACGCCGACCGCATCCGGGACTTCTGCCGGGTGACCATCGGCTCCCGGGAGCAGATGGAACTATTTATCGGCGAAGTAAAAAAATTGCTTGGGGAGGTGTGAATGATGCGCGGCACCGACATTACCCGTGATACAAAGGAAACCCAGATTCGTTTGACGCTGAATCTGGACGGCACCGGCAAAGCTCAGGTGGACTCCGGCTGCGGTTTTCTCAACCATATGCTGACTCTGTTTGCCGCCCACGGGAGCTTTGACCTGACCGTCTCCTGTAAAGGCGATACGGATGTGGACGATCATCACACCGTGGAAGACCTGGGCATCGCCCTGGGACAGGCATTCACCCGGGCATTGGGTGAAAAGCGGGGCATCACCCGCTACGGCCAGTTCTTCCTGCCCATGGACGAGGCTCTGGTGCTGTGCGCGGTGGATCTGTCCGGTCGGGACTGCCTGGTGTGGGCGCTGGATCTGCCCGCCGCCAAGGTGGGCACCTTCGATACGGAGCTTAGCAAGGAATTCTGGCTGGGCTTTGTGCGCAATTGCCCCTGTGCCCTGCACTTCCGCCAGTTTTCCGGTGAGAATACCCACCACATTCTGGAGGCGGCTTTCAAAGGCGCCGGACGGGCGCTGAAAGCGGCGGTATCCATCGACCCCAGCCACGCGGACGATATTCCCAGCACAAAGGGCGTTTTATAAGGAGGTCTGTCATGATCGCAATTATCGACTACGGCGTAGGCAATCTGTTCTCCCTCTCTTCCAGCCTCAAGTCGCTGGGCCTGGAGACAGAGATCACCCGCGACCCCCAGATGCTTCGAAAAGCGGAGCGCATCATCCTGCCCGGCGTGGGCGCTTTTGCGGATGCCAAGCAAAAGCTGGACGACACCGGCCTTGTCCCGGTGCTGCGGGAAGAGGCGGAGAAAAAGCCGCTCCTCGGCATCTGCCTTGGGATGCAGCTGCTCTTTGACCGGAGTTTTGAATATGGGGAGCACGCCGGTCTGGGCCTGATCTCCGGGGACGTGGCATTTTTGAAGGAAGATCTGCAGGACCCGACACTGAAGGTCCCACACATGGGCTGGAACAGCCTGCGCATTCTGCGGGACGACCCTCTGTTCCGGTATGTCCACAGCGGAGAGTACGTCTATTACGTCCACAGCTACTACGCCAGAAACTGCACGCCCGACACCCTGGCCTTCTCCGATTACGGCGGCGTGGCGGTGACAGGCGTGGTACGGCGCGGCAACGTCTGGGGCACCCAGTTCCATCCGGAAAAATCCGGCGACACAGGACTGCGGCTGCTGCGGGCATTTTCCGAAATTTGAGGGAGGACGGCATGGATATTTTTCCCGCCATTGACCTCTCGGGCGGCCAGGTCGTTCGGCTGTTCCAGGGGGACTATGACCGCATGACGGTTTACGGCTCCGATCCCTGTGCCGCGGCGCGGGAATTTTTGGACGCGGGAGCCAGGCACCTGCATGTGGTGGATCTGGACGGCGCAAAGGACGGCACCCCTGTGAACTTCTCCT
>QKDF01000012.1 GCA_003245395.1 Clostridia bacterium | reverse complement strand
AAACTAAATACCGAGATTTACAAAATACAAAATATTCAGGAAGCCATATTTGCATAAAAATGACAGGTTTTACGGAAATTTGCATCTAAAAAGAGAAAAGAGCCAGCGCGCCCATGCCGTACTCTTTTCCCCATCATTGCGGAAGTTTGAATTTATTGTCTATAGGCTCCTCGGCGCAGGATCACAGGAGTTACTGTTCCTTCATAAAAAGCACTGTCAGGTCCACAGATCTCGGCTCCCAAAGAACAAAACATCTTCACCGCTGCCGGGCGTGCCTCGGCATGAATTTCTTCAAAACCCTGCCCAAACAGATCCTCGACAGCCTGTCGCATCAGGCGGAGTCCGATATGCCGTCCCCGGCAATCGACCCGAACCGCAAAGCGCCCAAGGTGAATTTCTTCTCCCTGCCGCCAGGCCGCAACCGTACCAACTATACAGTCGGTCTCCACGGCGCACCACCATTGCGGCTGTATCTCCGAAGGCAGAGGAATCAGCTGTGCGGGAATGCGCTGCTCTTCGGTAAATGCATCGGTCAGCAAGTGCCCAATGCTGTCCATGTCCGCTTCGGACGCCTTTTTGACTGTGATGGCATCCACATTTTTCGCCTCTCTTTTATGTAGCCTCGAATGATATTTTAACATATTTTTAATAAATTGCAATATTTATACAAATTTTTGCAAAATTGAGCAGGCCCACTTTCGGAGTTAAAACATTCCGAAAGCGGGCCTGCTGAGTAAATGAGGAGAGGAAAATGAAGAAGTTCTTTGATTCTGACTGGTAACCTCGTTTGAGGTTATTTTTGTTATAACAGGCAGAATTTAACTGAACCTGAAAAGCCATAAAAATTTGCCGCATACCGGGCAGCAGAAAATTTCGCGCCCTTCCCTACGGCTGTGAAATCGTTTCCGCCGCTCTTTCGGTCTGGTTTTGGGTCTTTTTTCGGGTATAGATAAACCCAGCCAGCAAAACAGTGGCAGGAACGCTCAGAACGATTCCAAAGCTGCCTGACAGTCCCTGCATCACAGCGATCCCAATATTGTTGGAATTGATGATCTGCAACCAAGGCAGATCATATGCATAGTCCAGGACCAGCATAGAGGCGCTGGAGCCCGCAAAAGCCAGGATCAGCGTATTGGAATCCGTGCCCATCATATCCCGTCCAACCCGCATTCCTGCCCGCAGCAGTTCTCTCCGGGTGATGGACGGCCTTTGGGCGCACAGCTCATCCATGGCGCTGCTGATGGACATTGCCACATCCATTACGGCACCCAGCGACGAAATCAGAAGTCCGGAGAACAGAAGCCCGCCCACCTGGATACCGTTGACCTCCCATAGCGTCAGCAGATTTTCGATATCTGATACGTTCCAGCCAGATACGCCGGATGCGGCGGAAAACAAAGCGGCGGCAACCCCCGCAATGACAACTCCTGACAATGTCCCGCCGGTTGCCGCCATCGTTTTACGGGTAGGCCCACCGATCAGGTACAGCGTCACCACGGTGGTCAATGCGCAAATCAGCACCGCCGTCCAGAAAGGAGAAAAGCCCCGGTAGACCATGGGCAGATAGACATATATGATGCTGACAAAGGTAAAAATAAGGCCCAGGGCTCCGCGAACGCCCTGCTTCCCTCCCACCAGACACAGCGCCAGCAGATAGAGCGCGGCAAAGGTTATCAGCACCAGGCCGCGGTCTTTGGAATAGACAGCAGTAACGGCGGTATCACCCGCCAGGCTTTGCAGCACTACTATTTTCATTCCGACCGTGCAGGCGGCGCCGAAAAGATAGCCCGCCGAGCTGGTGGTCGTCAGCTCCTCGCCCTTTTTCTCGCCGCTGGTCATCCGTACCAATACGGTCTGCTGGCCTACCCGCGTTCCATCCTCCTGGATATTATCCTGCAGGATCTGCGTCACGACGCCGGTTTCAAAGGTCTGCCCCGCGCGATTCACCAGTTCCGTCTTGTCCACCTGGTTCAGACGAAACACCGCTACGGCAAAGACCGCCAGCAGGAAAAACGGAATCCCCCATCTGACCGCAAAATGATAAATTCTATTGCGCTGCACGCTGGCACCCTCTCTTTTTTTGAAGTCCAGCGTCTCCCCGCAGATGCGGGGAGACGCTTCTCTTTCGCTGTTGCGCTGCGTATATTGGCGTAGAGGTATTTTCTTAGCGGTTGGCCAGCTTTGTCAGCGCGTAGTCCGCATCGTTCATGGTAACGGTGCCGGAAGCGTTGGCCGTGGAACCGGTCATCAGGCCGGCATCCATAGCAAACTTCAGTCCGGGCTTAACTGCAGCCGGGACGGAAGCGGCATCGGTGCAGGCGGCGAAAGCGGTGCCGCTGACACTGGTAGAAACACCTTTCACGCTGGCGTAGCGGTACAGCATGGCGGCCAGCTGGGCACGGGTGATGGTCTGATCAGGTTTAAAGCTGCCGTCGGTATAGCCCTTGGTCAGGCCCATAGCTTTGGCCCAGGCAACCGCCTTGGCATAGTCCGCGCTGGCAGACACGTCGGAGAAGGAGGCGGTGAAAGATACAGCGGGAGTTCCGGCGGCATTGTAGATGCGCGCAGCAGCCTGACCACGGGTCAGGACAGCCGCCGTAGAGACGGCCGCGCCGGTCTTTTCAATGGTGAAGGGCTTATCGATGGCCTCGGTAACGCCGGTATCCGTGATCTGATAGGTCACGATGGAGAAGCTGGTGCCCGTCATGGAGATAACCGAGTAACTGGGCAGCCAGTTTTGGCTCCGCTGGGCGATATAAGCCTGCTGCTGGTTGATCAGCTCATAGAACTTGGAGCCAGAGGCGGAGTTGGCCGTCATATACAGCGTGCCGGCGGGGTTCGTCACGGTGTTGCCAGAGGTATTTTCAATGGTGTAGCAATTGTTGTCGGCAGAGAATGCCGCCAGCGCAGCCGTTCCATCCGTATCGGAGGCATCGGGATACAGGGGAATCTTGGAGTCGGTCGTGGTATTATAGGCGTTTTCCCAGTCATAGTCGGTGCCGTCGGCGTTGAGCTGGAACTCGTAGGTGCCGTGGGTCTGTCCATCGCCGTACAGCAGCTTGGAGCGACTGTAGGTATGGTCGTGACCCTGAAGCACCACATCAATATCATATTTGTCAAAGATGGGGGTCAGCTGGGTGCGCAGGATCATGCCGTCCGTATCGGAGTGATCCAGGCCGGAGCCATAAATGTCCTGGTGAATGGTCACCACGCGCCATGCGGCATCAGGATAAGCAGCTACGGCTTCGGAAATGGTATTTTCATGCTCGGCCACATTATAATTATTGGTGTTCAGCACGATAAACAGTCCCGCGCCATAGGAATAGTAGTAGTCCCCGCCGGCGGCCGTCTTGCCGTTTTCAGTGGCGTTGGGATTGTTGAAGTGATAGGAGTAATCCGGGTTCAGGGAATCGTGGTTGCCGATGGTGGTGGCCTCCGGCAGCGAGATCAGGGCCTTGGCGGATAGGTAGCCGGCATATTCTTCTTCCTTGGGTTTGCCGGTCTTATTGATCTGGTCACCTGCAGAGATGATGAAGTTCAAATCCGGATTCTGGGCCGTTGCAATGTCCAGCGTACGGCTCCAGGAAAAGCTGTCGTTCCGTGCCGCCGTGTTGGCGCTGCCGCTGTCATTCACCAGCTTCTCGCCGTTTTGCGTCTGTCCCTTGGAGGCGCCGATCTGGGGATCGCCCACAAACAGGATCTTGATACTTTCAAAGCTGCCGGTCTTGTACGTCTCAACCGCGGTCTGAACACCGTTTTTCTCCACGGTATAGTAATAAGTGGTATTTTCCTTCAGGCCGGTAACGGTCACATGGTTATAAACATAGGCCGCATCTCCCGTGAGGCTGGTATCCACTGCCGCAGAGGTTCCGGTATATACCTTCAGCGCGGCCTTGTCAGTTCCGAAATGAACGATGGGCGTAGCATTCCCGGAATCCTTGCTGTACCAGGCAAAATTGAGCTGTGTCTCGTCTTTTCCGGGCGTCAGGGAAACCTTCGTATAGTCCGTGGAGGTCTGTTCCCAGGAATTTACCCAGGCCGTCCATTCGGCGGAGGCTCCAGTCACGCTGGAATCGTTGTAGTGAACAGTGGCCGCCGTGGCGATCTGTCCTACACCCAACAGCATGGCCGCAGCGAGAGTTCCCGTCAGAATTTTTGCAGTTTTATGCATAATGCGTCATTCCTTTTCTCATGATTTTCTTCACCTTGCAGCTGCCCTGAAATATCTGCCGCCATCCGTGCGGTTTTCAATGAAAGTATAGCGAGTGCACAGACGTGATTCAATGCATTTTCCCAAAGTTTTCCAGAGAATTAAACCACCTTTAACACAGCGGCATTTTCCTTACATAGCCTTAAAATTCCTCACAGTTCCCCGCCACCGGCCAAATGTCCGTCTCCCGTTGGACATTGTTTTTTGTGCACAAGCTTTACAAAGATTTATTCTCCCTATGAAGTCTCCCGTCCGTTTAAGGCGTTATAATTTTATCAGCGAATTCGTTTTGCATATGCCGTCGGTCCCTCATGCAGATCATCTGTCCGGCGGCCCTGCTCTTCAAAATTCTGCAGTGCCCGGAGGAATTATGAAAAAAAAGAACGATATCAGGAAAAACTATGTGCTGGATACGAATATTTTGCTCCACGATCCCGGGTGTATCCTGAATTTTTCTGGAAATACGGTCATTTTACCGCTGGTGGTTTTGGAAGAACTGGATAATCTGAAAGCGCGGGACGGCCTGAGCGGTTATCAGGCACGACAAGCCGTCCGGGAATTGTCTGAAATCGTAGAAAAGAACCCTGCCCAAAGCATGCGGGAAGGCATTCATATTCAAAATGGCATTGTGCTGCGGGTGGAGATGAACGGCTATCACACTATCCCCGGAGTAGAGGACGAGCTGGATCTGAAGAAAAACGACAACCGGATTCTTCTGACTGCCCTGCGCATTCAAAAGCAGGAGGAAGCTGTGCAGACGATTCTGGTCTCCAAGGATATCTGCATGCGTTTGAAGGCCGAAGCCCTTGGAATCGCGGCAGAGGATTATGAGACGGACCGGATTGCATCGGAGGATCTGTATCAGGGTCTTCGGAAAATCTCCCTGTCGGGAAAAGAGATCGATCGGCTGTTTGACGAGGGACATCTTTCCCCGAAACGCCTTGCGCTCAATCCCAACCAATTTGTGCTGATTTCAGCAAAAGAGCTCCCGGAGCGCACTGCTCTGGCTCGGTTTGATGGAGAACAGCTTGTTCCTTTGCAGTATGAAAATCATACGGCCTGGGGACTCAGTCCCATCAACCTGGAACAGAAGCTGGCTTTTGAGCTGATGATGAATGACAATATTAAGCTTGTGTCTGTCTCGGGCGGCGCAGGCTCCGGAAAAACCATCCTTGCCACAGCGGTTGCTCTGGAAAAAGTGCTGGAACAGCACCTTTACCGTAAGATTATTTTTATCCGTCCGGTTGAGCCTGCCGGGCGGGACATCGGATACCTTCCCGGTTCTGAAGATGAAAAGCTTCGCCCCTGGATGGGCAGTTTCTATGACGCCGTGGAAACGCTGATGTTTAACAGCCGCAGCCGAAAGCCCCGAAAAAACACCCAGGACGACGGGCCTTCTGTGGACGTGATGCTGGATCATCTGCGTCATTCCGGCATCATCGAAATGAAAACGTTCACCTATATGCGCGGCCGCACCCTGGCTGACGCAGTGGTCATTGTGGATGAGGCCCAGGAGACCACTCCCCATCTGGCAAAGCTCATGCTCACGCGGGCGGGGCACAATTCCAAGTTCATTTTCATTGGCGACCCCAGTGACAATCAGATCGACAACGTACTGGTGGATTCCCGTTCAAATGGGCTTGTCTATCTGGTGGAACGCCTGAAAGATTCTGCCCTGACCGGACACATCACACTCAACCAGGTGGAACGGAGTCCATTGGCAAGCCTTGCTGAAAGCGCGCTGTAAACCGGCTTCTCCTTTCCCGGTAAAACGAAAAAAAGAGAACGGCACAAGAAATCTTGTGCCGTTCTCTTTTTGTATTTGGAGGTGACACCCGGATTTGAACCGGGGAATGAGGGTTTTGCAGACCCTTGCCTTACCACTTGGCTATGTCACCATAGGGTTTGAATGCCCACACGTCGTGTGGACATTCAAATTGGAGCGGGCAACGAGGCTCGAACTCGCTACCTCCACCTTGGCAAGGTGGCGCTCTACCAGATGAGCTATGCCCGCGAATGGTGCCTTCGACCGGAATCGAACCAGTGACACGAGGATTTTCAGTCCTCTGCTCTACCAACTGAGCTACGAAGGCATATGCGGGAAGCGGACCTTCCCGCGGTAAATGGCGACCCGGAACGGGCTCGAACCGTCGACCTCTAGCGTGACAGGCTAGCGTTCTAACCAACTGAACTACCGGGCCAGATGACTTTTGCAGGAGCATTTCTCTCGCGGGAAATGAAACCTCATCTTACACCAAATCCAAACAGTCAAGTTTGAAATTGGTGGGAACAACTGGACTCGAACCAGTGACCCCCTGCTTGTAAGGCAGGTGCTCTAACCAGCTGAGCTATGCTCCCGCGTTGCGTCCGCACTCGTCAGACGGCAAAAGTTATTATACTAAAGAGGGCACTGTCTGTCAACAAAAAATCGCAAACTTTTTGAAAAATTATTTAGGCTCTCCTGCTCGCCCGGAATCGTGTCCGGCGGCGTCCCGCAGGCGGGCCAAATCATCTTTTGTAAAATGCTGCACGCGGTCGCAGAAGCGGCAAGTCAACTCCACCTGGTCCTGCTGGTCCATCATACTCTGAATCTCTTTGGCCCC
>QKDF01000309.1 GCA_003245395.1 Clostridia bacterium | reverse complement strand
CGACCCTTTATGGGTCGGCCGGTTTTTTCGGTGCTGTTCGAATCCGCTTCGGGCAAGAAATGGCACTCACATTTCCCCCTCTGCCTCATTAAATAGTAGTAAGCAGCTTTCAGCCTGCAAATTATCCGCAGAAACAACGGGGAGCGTAACCCATGAAGATTTTATTTACTAACCCAACGCCGATGATTAAATACGGGATGCAGCGCGGTTTTGAAAAAAACAATTGGAGCACCGCAAGAATTGAAGTTCCTGAGCAGAGTGTCGAGGGCCTGTCCGCCAAAATCGAGGCATTTCGGCCGGATTATCTCTTCACAGAAGGCGGCGTGGATACAAAACGGTTTATCTATCCGGTTCTGGAAAAATACCAGATTCCCCATATCTACTGGGCAGTGGAAGACCCGGTTGGAAATTCCGGTCTTGCCGTGGAATGGTCAAAACATTCCGTCCTTTCTCTGACACCGGACATTGAAATGCTTCCGAACTATCAGAAAAACGGATTCCATGCCATCTGCACGCCCTTTGCCATTGACCCTGACTACTATCATTGTTATCCCCCGGACTCTCATTTTGCCTTGCTTGACGCCGTGCATGTCGGAAACAACTATGATGTCTTTCCGGAGCGATGCCAGGCGTATCAATATATCATCCAGCCGTTTATAGACCGTGGAAAGGCTCTGGAGGTCTACGGGTCCGACTGGGAAAATCCAAATCACAGATTCAATGTTCCTCACGCGTATGACAAGGGCTACCTGGCTCATGAAAAAAGCGTGGTTGCCTACTCGTCTGCCAAAATCGTGCTGGGCGTGCATTCCATCACAAACTCGCGGACGATGCAGTCCATGCGAACCTTTGAAGTCCTGGGCTGCCGGGGATTTTTCCTGACGCAGCGCACACGCGCAATCGAGACGATGTTTGAAAATGGCCGGCAGCTTGTCTGGTCTTCCTCCTATGCGGAAACCGCGGAGCTGATGGAGTATTATCTAAGCCATGAATCCGAGCGAAAAAAGATTGCGGAGGCCGGTCAGAGATTCGTCTATGAAAATCACACCTATGAGCAAAGAGCGAGAGAAATCATCGCCGCTTTATGAGAGAACTGAACAGCCTTCAATGAAAGAGGTATTGCAGATGAATGTAGATTCTTCGGAATTTAATGACTTGAGACCCTTGTTCCCCTCAGCAGCATGTCCGGAAAAAGTACCGATCGCAGACTCTGAGGTTGTCATCATCTATCCTCCGACAATTGACTGGGGTTTCATGAAGCAGCGCCCACAGCAGCTGATGGAGCAGTTTGCCCTGCATGGTTATACGGTTTATTACTGTAATAAAGCGCAGTCAAAGGCGGAGCATTTTACAGCCATTCAGCCAAATCTCTTTCTGATCCACGACAACGCTTTTTTAATTAACCATATCATCCCCTGGCTGAAAGGCCTGGGGAAAAAAATACTGGTCTGGGCTTCCTGGGCAAAGCTCTATCCGTTTATAGATGCGTACCAGCCGGATTTTGTGGTATATGATTATATCGACGACTTCCCGGACTGGAGACCTTACCTGACCCCCATGGTCATGCGGGCCCCATGGTCATGCGGGCGGATCTGGTTACCACCACGTCCGCAATCCTGCAGGCGCAAATACAGGCGGAATTTCCGGATAAGCCGAACCACCTGATGCCAAACGGCTGCGATCTGCGGCATTTTGAGCCGCAGGGCTCGCCGGAAAAGCCGCATGAGCTGGCAAATCATCACGGGCCTGTCATCACGTATTCCGGCGCCTGGGCCAAATGGGTGGACAAAGAGCTGGTCAGTAAAATTGCGGACAGATTTCCCAACGCATTGGTTGCCGTCATCGGCGTTGAATTCGGCGCGACCGTTGACCGGAACATTCCGAATCTCCGCTATTTCGGGTATAAATCCTACAGCGATCTCCCCCGCTATCTTCAAAGCAGCACCGTGTGCATCATCCCCTTCTTAATCCGTGAGATCACCGTCGCCACCAACCCCATCAAGATGTATGAATACCTGGCTTCCGGAAAACCGGTTGTCTCCACGGATCTTCCGGAGGCACGCGGAGTACCGGGTGTCCGGATCGGAAAAACCCACGATGAATTTCTGGAGCAGATTGACCGCATTCTGAACGGAACGCAGCCCTTTGACAAGGAAGAGGTCAATCGATGGCTGATGTGTCACACCTGGGAAGAGCGGTTCCGTGATATCTCCCGCATCCTTGAGGACGCGGGGTTTTTCAGCGGCTGCGCAGAGAGCAATAGCTGAGATACAGCGGCTCCATACAGCGGTCCAGACAAAAGTTCTCCAGGATATGCGCTTTCAGGCGAGGCTGCCGGTTTTGGGTCAGCCCCGCCTCCAATTTTGCCGGGATGTCCCCTTCTTCGTAGGGATCGCAGTACAGCGCCATGTCCTCAAAATATTCCGCCGCACTGCCCTCAGCGGTTGAAAGGATATTGCAGCCACAGGCAGCCGCTTCCAGATTGGCAAGTCCGGGTGTTTCCACAAAGCCGCAGAGTACGTGCATCCGTGCGGTTTGATACAGCGGAACCAGTCTTTGAAACGGCAGAGCGCCTTTGTATTGCACATTTGGATAGACGAGGCACCGGTTCAGATAGTCCGGATCATTGGACGCTCCCACAAGAACCAGTCTGGCACCCAGTCGGTACGCTGCCTTTGCAAGGGCCAACTGGTTTTTTCTGGGGCATATTCTGGCCGCGCACAGGATGTAATCCTCCCGCTCCATGGGTGCGCCGTCCGGCAGTTCTTTCAAGTCAATCCCGCTGTATACCACTGTCTGCGGAAGTGACGCCCCATATTCCCGCCCGATCAGCTCTCTTTCCATGTTGGAGGTTGGGTAGATGGCATCGCAGCCGCTCAGGATTTCCCGCCGGAACGGAGCATAAGCCTCCCATTGGCGGAGATCCTCCGCACATCTGCTGTAGCGGTAAAACCTGCTCAAATCCCAGTAAATCGGTGTGATGACCACCGGCTTTCTCTGCCGCCTGGCCCGGCAAAAATACACATAGGTTTCGCTGATCCGGGTCAGGTTAAACAGATGCACCGCGTCATAATCCGAATAATCCTGATACTGCCCGCAGTTGACGGTGATTTCGGCTCCCCTGCCCTGAAGATATTTCGCGGTCTGCATGACCAGCGTGGTATCGCCAGCCGGATTGCTCAGATAATCGCTTCTGATGCACAGCAATATTTTCACAGGTCACCCGCTTTCCGCCCTGACCTCTTCAAGCCATTGAGCATATAATGAATTGAGCATTGTACCCCGATCGCACCGCGTATATCATCTAGAGGTTAGACGTCATGAAAGAATCTCCATCCAACACC